>JBNMGK010000001.1:0-33529 GCA_050872205.1 Enterocloster sp. | reverse complement strand
GGAATCATCATAAATATCCCCATAGATCTGCCTGCGCATCTGATCATCCAGACGGCTTTCGTTGTAAAGAAGATTGCTTGCATTGCCGGAAATGGATGTGAGAGGCGTTCTTAAATCATGGGAGATCGTCCTTAACAGGTTCGCCCTTAGCTGCTCATTCTTTGCCAGAATTGCTGCCTCTTCCTTTTCCCGCACGTTTTTATCATTCTCCAGTGCAAGAGCGCATTCTCCCAAGATAGACAATAATACACTGTTTTCAAATGCACCCAACGGCTGTTTCTGGATCATAATTCCCACCACGCCATAAACCGTACTGTTTACACGGATCGCCAGATACTGCCTTTTTGCCTGTTTAAAACGGTCTGTTCCTGTTCCTGCGTGACGATTATTCTCCAAAGCCCATGCAGCCGCCTGCTCCTCACAGTTTTCATCTTCAATAATGATTTCTTCTTCCCCCTGGGGAACCCGGCGCAAAGGCTGCTCCAGTTTT
Organism: Enterocloster sp.; assembly: GCA_050872205.1. Classification (GTDB taxonomy): domain Bacteria; phylum Bacillota; class Clostridia; order Lachnospirales; family Lachnospiraceae; genus Enterocloster. Next base: position 33,039 of record JBNMGK010000001.1, on the reverse strand, counting down.
CCATTTTTTACATCATAGATCACCGTTTCTCTTTTTAAAAGTTTAACGATCTGCTGTGCCGTTCCTTCTAAGATCTCTGCTTTTCCCTTAGCCTGCTGTAAAAGCTGGTTTGTGTCTAACAGCACCTTAAGCCGGTATGCATCCCTGGCTGCCTGTCCTGCATGCTGTTTCAGCCTGGATGCCAGAGAACCTGTGATCAGTGCAGCAAGAAACATGACTGCAAAGGTAAAAGGATAACTGCGGTCATACGCCCGAAGTGTAAAACGTGGTGCCGTAAACAGAAAATTAAAGACCAGAACACTGGCTATAGTAGCTGAAAAACTGTAAAACCAGCCTTCCGTCACTATGGAGATCAGAAGCACGCCCAAAATGTAAACAGTAATAATATTTGCATCTGTCAGCTTCAGCTTTTCAAACAACCAGCCTACGGCTGTAGCCGCAAATAAAATGCCTGCGCTCCGGACCACTGCCTTAAGTGAAAACGCATTCTTTTGCGCCAGCCGGTTCCATTTGCGGATCACCTCAGGTCCCATCTGGCTGTCAGGTATAATATAGATCTCCATTTCCGGTGCATGCTCAATCAGGCTTTCCACCAGGGAAGCACCTGGAAATATACCCTTTTTCTTTACAGCACTGCGGCCGATGACGATCCTTGTAATTCCTGAAAGCCGGGCAAATTCTGCGATCTGAAAGGGGATATCATCCCCATAAACCGTTTCCACCTCTGCTCCCAGGCGTTTCGCCAGCTTTATATTTCCTTTCAGCCGTTCTTTATTTTCCTTGCCCATTTGAGCCGCCGAAGGTGTCTCCACAAACAAGGCTGTCAATGTGCCCCCAAAAGCCTCTGCCATCTGTGCAGCAGTCCGTATGATCTTTACGTTAGACGGCGAAGATGACAGGCAGACCAATATCCGTTCTTCCATGTGTTTTTCTCCCAAAACCATTCCTGATCTGTCATTTTTTCATAACAAACCGCCTTGATCTTACCTGGAATTTCACCTGGATCAGATATGAAAACACCTCTGGATATCCTTGCTTCCTCCAAGGACCAGCATAGTGGCATCTCCGTCTAACACAGTATCCGGGTTAATGGACATTTCCAGCTTGCCATTTCGTTTCAACGCCATAATATTGATGTTGTATTTCTTTCTGATATCAATATTTCCAATGGTTTTTCCCACCCAGTTTTCCGGTATGCTGATCTCAAAAATAGCATGGTCATCGGAAAGCTGGATATAGTCGAAAATATGCTCTGAGCTGTAGCGGATCGCCGTCCAGTTTGCCAGCTGTTTTTCCGGGTACACGATCTCATCTGCGCCATTTCGCAGTAAGAACCTTGCATGAACATCCCTTGCAGCTCTGGAAACTACCAGTTTTGCACCCAGATCCTTTAAATAGGCCGTTGTCTCCAGAGAGCTCTGAAAATCCCCGCCAATGGCTACGATGCATACATCAAAATTTCCAATTCCCAAAGACTGTAAAAATTCAATGTTTGTGCTGTCCCCGATCTGTCCGCTGGTGACAAAAGGAAGCACTGCCTCTACACGGTCTTCCTCTTTATCCACTGCTAAAACCTGGTGGTTTAACTCATTTAATTTCTCCGCAACATGTCTTCCAAATCTTCCAAGTCCGATTAATAAGATTGATTTCAAACTATTTTCCTCCTTATTTTTCCATTTCCCATATCTGATACCCGCCGCATACGCGGCGGTATATTAATATTCCCGTATTATCCCACTGTGATCTTCTCCTGCGGGAATTTTGTCATATTGGGCCGCATACCGGACAGCGCCGCAAATACCAGCGTCAGGCCGCCTACACGTCCGCAGTACATTAAAACAATAAGCACCAGCCTTGCAGCCACTCCCAATGTAGGTGTTACACCCAGTGTCAATCCTACTGTTGCAATGGCAGAACCGGCCTCAAACAAGCTTGTAAGCACAGGCAGTCCCTCTGCGTAACACAAAAACAGTCCGCCTACTGTACAAAGCACCATATACATCAGCATGACCACTGCCGCATACCTCACAGTTTCCGTTGGGATACGTCTGCCAAAGCACTGGGCATCTTCTTTTCTGCGAAATACAGCCGCTGTTGACAGCAGTAAAACTGCAATGGTAGTCATTTTCATACCGCCTGCTGTAGATCCCGGCGCGCCGCCGATCAGCATTAACATGACCATTAAAAACCGGCCGCCTTCGCTCATCTGACCGAAATCCACTGTATTAAATCCAGCCGTTCTTGGTGTTACAGCCTGGAACAGAGAAAGCCAGAACCGCTCCAGTCCATTGCCCCACTGGGATCCGTGAAACTCCCCAAAATAGAAAATAACCGTAGGCACGATCACCAGGATCAGATCTGTTACCAGTATTACCTTGCTCTGCATCCTGTATTTTTTAAACTCCAGCTTATTGGTCTTTATATCTTCCCAGGTAAGAAATCCCAGGCCGCCGATCAGTATGAGCAGCACAATGACCACATTTACAAGCCCGTTTCCTGCATAATACGTCAGAGAGGAATACTGCTGCCGCACTCCCATCAGATCAAATCCTGCGTTGCAGAACGCAGAAATGGAATGAAAAACGCTATACCAGATGCCTTTTCCTACACCAAAATCCCTGATAAACACCGGTGCCAGCAAAACAGCTCCCAGAACCTCGATCAGCGCAATGCCTTTTAAGAAAAATCCTGTAAACCGGACAATGCCGCCTACCTGTGGCGCAGAAATAGACTCCTGCATCAGGCTTCTTTGCATCAGGCCGATCTTCTTTCCTGAAACCATGGCTACAGCCACAGTAATGGTCACAACGCCCATTCCGCCGATCTGGATCAATAAAAGGATCACCGCCTGTCCAAAACTGCTCCAGTAAGTAGCTGTATCATGGACGATCAGCCCGGTCACACAGGTAGCTGATGTAGCTGTAAACAAAGCATCCAGAAAAGGGGCACATCCCGGCTCCCTGGATGCAAACGGCAGCATTAAAAGCAGTGTCCCCACTAATATAACTGCCAAAAAACCAAATATAATGATCTGAAAAGAAGATAAGTTCTTCTTTTTTTGAAATAATTCCATTTTTCCTCCTGTAACAGCCCTTTTACCGCCAATGTCATTTCATTATGACATAATCCCCTCAAAGTTTCTGTTAAAAATACAATGCTCCGTATAAAGATTGTATAAAGAATATAGCCATAAACACTGACTAAAAATCCCCGCTCTTATCCATATCCGGCAGTTCCATTGCCTGCTGATCCGAAGGGGCACAGCCAAACATTTTCCTGTATGCCCGAAAGAAGCTGGAATAATCTCCAAACCCGGCTTTCACTGCAGCCTCTGCCGCCGGCGTCCCACCAGCCAGTTCTTTCCTTGCAATAGTCATCCTTTTATATAAAATGTACCGGGCCACCGTGGTACCTGCCGCCCGCTTAAAAATAGCTGTCAGGTGGTTCTTGCTCATATAAAATGTATCTGCAAGTCCCTCTAATGTAAGATGCTCCGTAAGGTGCTCATTAATGTAACGCAGGATCTCCTGGGCCACATCTTCCTTGCCAGGTCCCCGGCCCGCACCCTTCTCATACATTGCAGATAAATAGGCCAAAAGCGACACAATTCGTGGGCGGATTGCAATATCCTGCAGTTCTCTGCTGTAAGAACCACATTCTTCCAGGGAATTAAAATACCATTCTGCCCGGAACTGTTCTTCCATATACCCCCAGCTTTTTCCAATAATTCCTAAAAGCAGCTGTCTTTCTTTCTCTGTGAGAAGCTCCGGCACAAAGTGCAGGCGGATCCGGTGATACTCGCTGCCGTCAAGAACCCGCAGCCCGTGGAAACAGTTTGGCGGAATGATCAGAAGACTTCCCGGCTTTGGTACATAAGAAGTTCCCTCCAGAAAGTACTCCACATTGCCTTTGACCATGTAGTAGATCTCATAACTGTTGTGACAGTGCATCTTGTATTCCATATCCGCCTCATCACTGCGGGTATGGGCATACACTACCTGACTTGTTTTAAAACTGTCTTCCTGATACATGTTCTCCCTCTTTTTATTGCATGATACCGGGTCACAAGTTCAAAAATCCGCCTGCAGGCAAGCCTGCCTCGGATTTCCGGCCTTTTGCCCCTGATATCCATTGTATCAAAGTTTGTGCGATTTGCAATATTCTTTACGCACATTACAATGGTTTTTACAATGTATCAGATATATAATAGGCAACGTAAACAAGAGAAAACCGAAAGGGCCCTCCCCCTTTCACACAAACATTTTATCCCCCCTTTATACACATATGTATACAGAAAAGACCAGGTATCCCCAGTACCTGGTCTTTTCGTTTGTTACTCACGAACCCCGCGCATGACGCTTATCTGCCTGCTACCGCAGGCGGTTCGCTCGTTAATGGTCCAAGAAAAACAAATGTCTGCTTCGCAGCCGCTTGTTTTTCTTTTGGACTCATTACATCCACATCTGGAACAGAAGCACCATGGCCGGCATCGTTATAATGGATGCCAGCGTAGTCATAACATTAATGGCGCTGGCATATTTAGAATCATTTCCATATACCTGGCACATCTGGGTGACAGTTGAGGCAGAGGGCGTAATCACCGCCAGAAATACAATAAGCAGAAGCTTCTTTCCATCCGGACTTCCATTTACAAGCCCGCTGAGCTTTAACAGCAGCAATGCCATCACAGGAACGGCGATCAGCCTCAGAAACGTGATAAAATAAACTCTTCCATTGGTAAAAATACGTTTTAAGCTCATTTCCGCAATGAGCATTCCTGTTACGATCATACTTGCCGGCCCCAGCATACCTCCCACTGAGCCTAATGTCTGATTTATGATCTGGGGCAGGCGGATCTTTGTAAAAAACAGCACCACTCCCACAAATACAGCGATCATATTAATATTAAAAATTATCTTTCTCCAGTCAATGCCCTTTTCCCTGCTTAATACGCTTTTTCCATGACTCCACACAAATATCAGCTGTACGCTCATAAACACGCAGCCATACAGCACCCATTCCTGCCCCAGAACAAAGGTCACAATAGGCATGATCAGATTTCCCGCATTAGAATAATATACAGATGCCTTCTCAACCTCATTTAAGCCCATGAAACGGCCCGCTGTCCATACAATGACAAGTAATACCACCTGCAGCATAACAGCGGCTGCAAAGGCCAGTAAAAGGCCCTGTACCTTCTCACTGGTATAATCCACCTGGAACGCATTGATGATAACACAGGGAATGATCAGATACAGAACGATCTTTGAAATAACCTTGCTGTCTTCCCCCTTCAAAAGCCCTGCTTTCACGATCATATATCCCATAAGGATCATTAAAAACAGTTCTGCGATCTGCTGCATTAAAAGTAAACTGATCTCCATAGCAAAACCTTTCTTAACTTTCTTAAAACGTTTTAAAATACAGAACAATTATAATACGCCCGGGAAATCTGGGCAAGAAAAAACATCCCGTCCGTTCATGACCGAACGGGCAGGATGTTTCTCTTAACTTTTTATCATTTTATCATATTAAAAATCTTATTTTTTGATCCGATCAAAAATACTGGCAGACAGGTAAATTCCCATATCTCCAAGTTCTTCTTCCATGCGGATCCCTTCATTCCATTTAACCGCTCTCTCGCTTCGCGCTACGGAACCTACTTTCAGCTGTCCTGCATTGGTGGCAATTGCCAGATGAACAATAGTTGCGTCCTCTGTCTCGCCGCTGCGGGCACTGACAACTGGCAGATAACCGGCATTCTTTGTATATTCAATAGCATCCAGAGTTTCTGTGATCGTACCGATCTGGTTCATCTTGATCAGAACGGAGTTGCAGGCACCCTTTTCGATACCCGTTTTAATACGCTCAATATTGGTAGTAAACAGGTCATCTCCAATGATCTGGATCTTCTTTCCCAGCTTTTCTGTTACAAGAGAATGGCCTTCCCAGTCAAACTCAGAACAGCAGTCTTCCAGAGAAACAATAGGATATTTGTCAACCCATTCACATAACAGATCCACAAATTCCGGTGTGGTCAGTTCCTTCTTTTCCAGATTCAGGCAATATACCTTTCTGTCCTTATCATAAAATTCACTGGCTGCAACATCCATGGCAATGCCAATATCCACTCCCGGAACATAACCAGCTTCCTTAATACCTTCTGTAAGCAGCCGCAGGCCGTCTTCATTGCAGGTGAAATCTGTAGGCCAGAATCCGCCTTCATCTGCAATGGATAATGGCTTTCCAAGGCGGGCAAACACCTTTTTGGTGCCATTATATACATTTACGATCATCTCAATTCCCGCTTCAAAGGTTTTAGCGCTTAATGGGATCGCCAGGAAATCCTGGATATCAATAGAATTTACCGCATGAGCGCCGCCACCGATGATCTGGATCATAGGCAGAGGCAGGACCTTTGCATTTGCACCGCCAAGATAACGGAAAAGAGGTTCTCCCTTTGCTGCAGCTGCCGCGTGGGCTACTGCCATACTGCAGCCTAAGATTGCATTGGCTCCCAGACGGCTTTTATTAGGAGTTCCATCCAGTTCGATCATCATCTGGTCAATTGCAGCCTGTTTTGTGGCATCCATTCCCAAAAGCTTTGGAACGATCTCTGTCTCAATATTGTGGATCGCTTTGCGGACGCTCTTACCTCCATATTCCTTTCCACCGTCACGCAGCTCCAGAACTTCATAAACACCGGTAGAAGCCCCGGAAGGTACCGTTCCGCGTCCTACAGCACCACATTTTAAGGTCACATCAACCTCAACCGTAGGATTTGCCCTGGAATCTAAGACCTGTCTCGCTTTTACTTTTACAATTTCAAAATCGCTCATAATCATTTCTCCAATCTGTCTTTGATCTGTTTCAGTGCATCTTCAAACTTTGCAGTTCCATGCTGGATCATATTCAGGCTCAGCTCACGGACTATATTCTGCTTTTCTTCCTGTCCCACCAGATATTCCACCGGGCTCTTGCCATCGATCCTTGCAAGCATCAGAAATGCCAGTGTCCGTACATAAGCAGACTCAAATTCCTGCTTATCCATAAAGCTCATTTCTTCAAAATACAGGCGTACCATATACTCTAACATAGCCAGATAAGCTCCTGCATACTGAGAAAACTTCACTGCTTTTAAGATAAAATGGTTAGAAAAGAAGGCCAGGTCAAAAGCCGGATGTCCAAAATGAGCCACTTCGTAGTCTAAAACGCTGATATCACGCCCTACTACCATAATATTTTTAGGGCTGTAATCTCCATGTACCAGAGTGATCTGGGCATCCATCAGTTCTTTGCTGATCCCAACAGCAACCTCCTGTATCTGAGGATATTTTTCAGCTGTAAATTCAATATAAGGAGAAATACGCAGGCCATAAAAAATATCCTTGCTCTCAAACTCTTTCTTAATATCCACACGGCTGCTGCATGCATTATGGATATTTACCAGTGTGCGGATAGACTTTTCAGCCACCTGAAAATCTAAAAGCCCGCTCATCAGATTTTCCTTCCACATAGGGCATCCGTTTGGAACTGCTTCTCTGCCGTAAATATAATTATCAGCATCGTAAAAATATACTTCCGGCGCACAGTCAGGCATCAGTTCGTGATAGATTCTGTTGCTTTCATACTCTGTATACATTCTGTTAGGATCACACATCCAGGTATCCTTTGTTTTTAACTGTCCCAATGCCTGCTTAATGATCATCGGGGTTCCCGGCCGTTCTACAAAAGCTACTGTTCCTGATACGCCTCCTGAACAGTAAAAGATCTGGTGGCCGTCATTTTTTTTCACAAGTTCTCTGGACAGCAGATACGCTTCCAGCACATCTTTTTCCGCAATATTGATCATAAAAAACCTCCCTCAACCATGAAGATCCGCAGATCTAAAAACCAGCTGTTCCCATTATCAAATCCCACTATCAGTGGATCACAAAAGACAATACCCACACGGCGATAAGAGCCGTAAGTCCCATTACATATGTTGTTGCAGTAACTGCTATATAACCCTTTTTAATGTCATAACCAGAAAGCTTGGTCACACACCAAAAATAAGAACCCATTGGAAGAACACCGCACATAGAGCCGCCTGCGATAGCAACGGTTGCAAGCTCCGGTGAAATGGAAAGTGCAGGAAGCAGAGGTAAAATGATACCTGCTGTAGTTGTCATTGCTACTGTTGCAGAGCCCTGAGCCATTAAAACGATGGCAGAAATGATAAATGGCAGGATCACACTTGGAATACCCATACTGGAAATAATACCGGCAAGTACATCACCAACGCCAATAGCCTGAAGGATCTTGCCATAGCAGCCTGCAATACCGGTGATCAGCAGGATCTCTGCAGATTTCTGGATCGCAGTAGAAACCCATGTATCAGTTACTTCCCCATTCAGTTTTGTAGGAAGTAAGAAGCTTAATAAAGTTCCGATCAGCAGTGCAATGTATGGAGTTCCGATAAAATTAACGATCTGGTAAACCATACTCTCTGTATCTGCGTCATACTGTGTAACGAAGGAACGGACAACAATGAGAATGATCGGTACAACAATAGGAAGATAACTCATGAATGTAGACGGTGAATGAGCTACGATCTCTGCAAATTTTTCATTTGCAAGGATATCTTCGTCACTTGCCTCTGCAATTTCAGGATAACGTGTTTTGATAAATTTGCTGTTGCACCATAACTGAGTCACCAGGATGATCGGGATCGCTACGATAATTCCATAGATCATTACCTTACCTACATCTGCCCCTAAAATTCCGGCAACTGCAATTGGACCAGGTGTTGGAGGAACCAGGGAGTGTGTGGTCAGCAGACCGCACATCAGAGAGGTTACTAAAACCATATAAGGGATATTTCCTTTTCTGGAAAGAGCCTTGATAACCGGATTTAAAATAACAAAGCCGGAATCACAGAATGTAGGGATTGATACCACTGCTCCTGTAACGGTAGTTGCAAGAGGAGCACGTTTAATACCTACAAGATTTAAAATAGAATCCGCAATTTTCTGGGCGCCCCCGGTGCACTCCAGGATCTCACCTACGATAACGCCGCAGATGATAACGATTCCAATACTCTGCATGGTACCGCCAAATCCGGCAGCTACCGTAGTTGCCACTTCCCCAAGAGGCATTCCACTGACTACACCAAGCAGTAATGATACGATCAGCAATGACAAAAACGCATGGACACGAAGCTTGCTGATCAATACCATAAGCATTGCAATACTTACAACTAAAAGAACAACTGAATACATATACCTTCCTCCTTTATTTGTTTTCTGAGGCAATTATAAGATACTTTCTTGTCCGAAACAATTGCGTTGATATGTTTAAAAAGCTGTTTATTTTTATATTTTAATTAAATCAAAGTATGTTTTTACGAAAATAATTTTATTTCAAAAATATTTTTAAATATAATTGTGCTTTTTGCACTTATAAAGTACAATTATATTAATTATAATACACTTTTTGCACTCGTTAGAATAAAGGAGATTTTATGGAGATAGATTTTCTGAATTCACTGATCGACCGTTATAGAAACCCACAGACAGAAATTTATATTGCAGACTCTTATTCCCGAATCTTAGCCGCTACCGATGCTTCAAGAATAGGTGGTGTTGGAAATACAGCCAGTTATATCCTGACGATACGCCATTCCGCCTCCATCCGCAGCGGCTCTGCCCCGGACAGTACCATTCATTACGGAAACCCGGTCATTATTAACGAAAAAGTAGAATTTGTTGTAGTTGCCTACGGCAGCTCAGATGCCGTAAATCTCACTGGAAATACCATTCATGCCGCCCTGTTGGCAGCTGTGGAATACCAGGAATACAAACAGCAGAAAGACAAGACCACCTCTGAACGGCGGGATGAGATTGCCGGCCTTTTGCTGTCTGGGAAAACGGAAAAAGACCGGCTGCTTTCTCTTATGTACCAGCACGAATTAAATCCGGATCTTTACCGTACTGTGATCCAGATCCGGCTGGATTTTTACAGAAATTCATTTTTTAATATTAATCTGGATATTGGCTCTGAATCCGCCATTGAAAGCCTTCGGGCCGAGATCGCCCGCTCCCTGCGACACAGCCGTTTTCTCAACTCCCAGGACCTGCTGTATGTCCATGACCGCAATACTATACTGATCATCAAATCCTTTATCGGCTCCAAAGACATTTCACGGCTGTATTTTGCCATTGACGAGGTATGCAAAGACTTTGAACAGATCTTAAAGCAATATCAGGGATTAAGCTTCTTTATTGCCTATGGCAACTTCTATAATCAGATCAACGAAATCCGAAACAGCTGGAATGAAGCTTCTGAAATGTTAAAGCTGGGCCGGCTTTATGGAAAACAGGATTTTTACAATCTGGATTCCCTGCTGTTAGAGTCCGTTTCTCTCCACCTGCCCATCCAGATCGAAAATAAATACCTGATCCCTGCAGTGGAAAAGCTTACCGCTCCTGACGGAAGCCTTATGGCGGAACTGATCACAAACGCAGAGGCTTTTGTAGATAACTGTCTCAGCCTGACTATTGCCTCCCAGACTACCGGCATCCACCGCAATACCATCAAAAGCCGTCTGCAGCGTTTTACAGAGTTGACAGGTTTAAATCCTCTGCTCCGCTTTCAGGATTCCTTCCTGATCAAAATGCTGGCTCTTTATATAAAGCGGATCCAGGATCCGGAGACTGTATGATCTGAGGTTTTGGCCTGTATTTCTGACGGTGGATCACATCTGTAAGATAACGCAGCGTTTTTACAGGGATAATGGGCTGGATCATGCATTCCGGGCCGATCATGCGTGCGCCCTGCTGGATGTTTTTCTCCACATCCTTTTCGATCTGGCTCTTTTTCCCACGCATTAATGTAATAGGATTATTAATACCACCGGCAATAAGAAGATCATCATGGCAGTTCTTCCTGCACAGCTGAAGGTCATTTCTGGAATCCAGATGAAAGCAGGAAAAACCGGCCTGTTCAAAAAGGTCGATGCGGTCTTCCACATTGCCACATACATGCAGCGCCACCGGCCCTATGGTTTTTAATTCCTGTACCACCTTCTTATGGACTGGCAAAACAAAATCCCTGTAAATAGACGGGCTGACCAGATCCCTTGTAACGTGTTCTGCCCAGGTAATGATATCCGCGCCTGCTTCAAACTGGGCAATGGCAAACTGCCTTGTCACATCACTAAGATTCCATATAAGTTCTTTTGTTCTTTCCGGCTCCAGTATCGTATCCAGGACCAGATTTTCCACCCCGTACAGATGATATGCCAATGTCCATGGTCCCATTACCTTTCCCACAATGGCAACATGATCCCCATGACGCTTTTTCAGAATACGGATGCTTCGCAAAAGCTGCTGTATCTCTTTTTTTGACATATAATCCCGTGGAATAACAATATCTTCAGACCGTTCAAACGCATATTTTTTCACATACGGGAAACGCAGTTTATCTCCCCAGTCGATCTGGGAACCAAGAGCGCCTGCCTCAAGTAAAATAGAAAAATAGGGAGAAACCGTATCAAAATTCATATGGCTAAAGCCAATATCTGCCAGTGCTGCAATCTTCGCTCCGTCTGTATGGGCTTCCGGATAAAAGGCATTGGCCCGCTGCATGGCTTCCACTGTAGCTACCGCAGTAAGGCTCACAGCCGGAAAAACATCAAATTCATCCCCATTCAAAGCCGCCAGAACACGTTCTCTTGGTTTCATTTCTTCTCCCATTTTTCCATTTCCCCTTTATACGCAGAATACAAAAAATCCTGCACACAGACTTTTTATGGCCATGTGCAGGATCCCAAATTTTAAATTACTTCAATTATTATACAATACCCTGAGCGATCATAGCATCTACTACCTTCTCAAATCCGGCAATATTTGCACCTGCTACATAGTTTCCAGGTACTCCGTATCTTTCAGCTGCATCTGCTGCCTTTGCGAAGATGTCGATCATGATCTTGTGCAGTCTCTCGTCAACTTCTTCAAAGGTCCAGGACAGTCTTAAGGAGTTCTGGCTCTGCTCCAGACCGGAAGTAGCAACGCCGCCTGCGTTAGCTGCCTTACCAGGCATGAACAGGATCTTCTTCTCAACGAACAGGTCTGTAGCCTCTCTTGTGGAAGGCATGTTAGCACCTTCAGCAACTGCGAAGCAGCCATTTGCTAAAAGAGCCTTAGCATCATCTAAGTTCAGCTCGTTCTGGGTTGCGCATGGAAGTGCGATATCGCAAGGAATGGTCCAGATTCCCTTACCTTCTGTATAAACAGCGGTAGGAACAGCCTCTACGTACTCTTTGATACGTCCTCTGCGTACTTCCTTGATCTCCTTGACAACATCTAACTTGATGCCGTCTGCATCATAGATATAGCCGTTGGAATCGCTCATTGCTACGACCTTAGCGCCGTACTGCTGAACCTTCTCAACTGCGTAGATAGCAACGTTACCGGAACCGGAAACCAGAACTGTCTTTCCTGCGATCTCCTTGCCGTTGTGCTTTAACATCTCGTCTAACATGTAGATCAGGCCGTATCCTGTTGCCTGGGTTCTTGCTAAAGAACCACCGAAGGTTAAGCCCTTACCAGTTAAAACGCCTTCATATAAACCAGTCATTCTCTTGTACTGGCCAAACAGGTAGCCGATCTCTCTGCCGCCTACACCGATATCACCTGCTGGAACGTCTGTATCCTTTCCAATGTGACGGTACAGCTCTGTCATAAAGCTCTGGCAGAATGCCATAACTTCGCGGTCAGATTTGCCCTTAGGATCAAAGTTGGAACCGCCTTTGCCGCCGCCCATAGGAAGCCCTGTAAGAGAGTTCTTCAAAGTCTGCTCGAAACCTAAGAATTTTAAGATGCCCTGGTTTACGGAAGGATGGAAACGAAGTCCGCCCTTGTACGGTCCGATAGCACTGTTGAACTGTACACGGTAACCCTTGTTTACCTGAACCTTTCCATTGTCATCTACCCACGGTACGCGGAAAGAAACAATACGCTCTGGCTCGGTGAAACGCTCCAGGATACCAGCTTTGCGGTATTTCTCCTCATTTGCGTCAATAACCAGTCTTAAGGAATCCAGAACCTCTTTTACGGCCTGGTGGAATTCAGGCTCGCCTGGATTCTGTGCAACTACTCTCTCGTAAATTTCATCAACATAAGACATTTGAATACCCTCCTTGGTTTTTATTAAATTTTTGGAATACCGGAGCTCATTGGGGGTGTCCGGCTTCCCAGGGGATACTTGCTTTATTAAGCAGGCACTTTAGGAAAAGTATAGCAAGTTAATTTGCTAAAGTCAAGAAACAATTACATATAAAACATATATGAAAATGCTTATAAAAAGTATAACTTTAGGTTATAAAAAAGCACCTTCCCTTGTATTTTTAAGGATCTGCACCTTTTCTTCTTCTGTCAGCCCCATAAGCTTTTCCAGATAATCAAACTCTTTCTTAAGCTCTGTACGGCAGATAGCCATATCATCCGTACATACAGCCACCTTGATCCCCTGGCTCAAATATTCTCTTAAAGGATAAGCCTTCATATCTGTCACCGCCTTGGTGATCCGGTTACTGGTTGGACACATTTCCAAAAAAATGCCTTTCTCACGGATCATGCGCACCACCGCCGGGTTCTCATAGCTTCTCACTCCATGTCCGATCCTTGATGCTCCCATTTCAATGGCACAGGCCACCTCACCGGCACCTCCTGCTTCTCCTGCGTGAATGGTAAATGGAACTTCCCTGTCAGCAGCTTTCTTAAACAGCTCTTTATATTTATAAGTGGGATAAAGTGCCTCTGCTCCCGCTAAGTCCATGGCTGCCACACCATAACTATTCTTTCCGTCTGGCAGAATACGCTTCTTTACATATTCCCCGGTCAGCTCCATAGTCTCTTCATTTGCTTTTTCATTTCCATCACCCCGCATACAGCAAAGAATCAGGTTACATGGCAGTGTAGAGCGCTTAAGGCCGTCCAGAGCCGCTTCTATAACCTGTACCTGAGATAATCCACCCTGACAGTGTAACTGGGGTGCAAAACGCAGCTCAGCGTAGGAAAGGCCTTCTTCTTTTAACTCCTCCTGCACCAGATATACTGCCTCGCTGATACCTTCCCTGGTCTGCAGCAGTTTTAAAGGCAGATCAAAGCACTGTAAAAACTCATTTAAGCTCTGGCAGTCTTCCCCTACAGACAATGCATGGCTTAACATTTCCCCCTCATAAGGCAAAGTGATTCCCTGAAGAACTGCCAGTTTTTTTGCGATCCGGGGTGTAATGGCACCATCCAGATGAAGGTGCAGTTCCCCATATCCTGGTTCCTGCTTTTCCTTCCCCATTGATTCTTTTAACTCTGTTTCCATTTATAAATTCCTCTCTATAAATTTCTCTCTGTAATTTCCTCTTTATAATTTTCTCCCCAAGATTTGTTTCACGTGAAACATTTGACCTTCTATCTTTTACCAACAGTATAACTTAGTATAACTGATTTTTCTGCAAAATACTACTTCCCCCCTATGACCACATAAACGCATAAACGCCCTATAAACGCGAACAGACCGCCAGCCAAAAAGGCCGACGGTCTGCTCCAAACACAAAGGATAAAGGTTTTACCCACAATGGGTTCGATTTATATTTAATGATTATTTTCCGTAGTAAGCTCTTAAGTACATTTCCTTGATCTCGCTCATCAGAGGATATCTTGGGTTAGCACCGGTGCACTGGTCATCAAATGCCTGCTCTACCATGTCATCCAGTCTGTCTAAGAAATCTTTCTCATCAATGCCGTATGCCTGGATAGAGGACTTAACACCAACCTTCTTCTTCAGGTCTTCGATCTTCTCCATCAGCTTCTTAACAGCTTCTGCATCATCCTTAGCCTGGATGCCTACGAAACGTGCACACTCTGCGTATCTTGCCTGGGTATGTGGATACTGATACTGGGAGAAGGTTCCCATCTTCCGTGGGTTCTCAGCAGCGTTAAACTCAATTACCAGGTTTAATAACAGTGCATTTGCAAGTCCGTGTGGCAGGTGGTGGAAAGCGCCTAATTTATGTGCCATAGAGTGGCAGACACCTAAGAATGCGTTTGCAAATGCCATACCAGCCATGCAGGAAGCGTCTGCCATCTTCTGACGTGCTTCTACGTTTCCAGGCTCATTGTAAGCAGTTGGAAGATATTCAAATACATTCTTCATAGCCTTTAATGCAAGGCCGTCTGTATAGTCTGTAGCCATAACAGAAGCGTATGCTTCCAGAGCATGAACTAAAACGTCCAGACCGGATGCGCTGGTCAGTCCCTTAGGCTGGCTCATCATATTGTCAGTATCTACAATTGCCATCTTAGGCAGCAGCTGGTAGTCAGCTAACGGATACTTAACTCCCGTATTCTGATCGGTAATAACAGCGAATGGTGTAACCTCAGAACCAGTACCGGAAGAAGTAGGAACTGCTACAAAGTATGCCTTTTCGCCCATGGTTGGGAATGTGTATACACGCTTACGGATATCGATGAAACGCATTGCCATATCCATGAAGTCTGCTTCTGGATGCTCATAGAGAACCCAC
This sequence comes from Enterocloster sp., assembly GCA_050872205.1. Classification (GTDB taxonomy): domain Bacteria; phylum Bacillota; class Clostridia; order Lachnospirales; family Lachnospiraceae; genus Enterocloster. The sequence goes on along the minus strand of JBNMGK010000001.1, from coordinate 17,474 downwards.
ATGATCTTGCCGGCATCCATTGCGGAACCGCCGCCCATTGCGATGATCACATCCGGTTCAAATTCTCTCATCAGCTTTGCACCAGCCTGTGCATTTGCTAAAGTTGGGTCTGGCTGTACATCGGAGAATACGGTGTAGGTAATACCCATTTCATTTAAACGATCTGTAATAACATGTGTATATCCGTTCTTGTACAGGAAAGAGTCTGTTACGATGAAGGCTCTCTTCTTGCCCATAACGTCCTTTAATTCCTTCAGTGCTACAGGCAGACAGCCCTTCTTAAAGTAAACCTTCTCAGGTGCTCTGAACCACAGCATGTTCTCTCTCCTCTCAGCAACAGTCTTAATATTTAACAGATGCTTTACACCAACGTTCTCAGATACGGAGTTTCCGCCCCAGGAACCACAGCCCAGTGTCAGAGATGGTGTCAGCTTGAAGTTGTATAAATCACCGATGCCGCCGTGGGAAGAAGGTGTATTGATCAGGATACGGCAGGTCTTCATGCGCTCTGCATGCTTCATGATCTTCTCAGTCTCATTTACATTGATGTACAGAGAAGATGTATGGCCGTAACCACCGTCTGCTACCAGACGCTCTGCCTTATCCAGTGCCTCATCAAAGGTTTTTGCCTTGTACATAGCCAGTACTGGAGACAGCTTCTCATGTGCAAACTCTTCGCTGATATCTACGGACTCAACCTCGCCAATAAGGATCTTGGTATCTACAGGAACCTCTACGCCAGCCAGCTTTGCAATGGTATATGCAGACTGTCCAACGATCTTTGCATTTAACGCACCGTTGATCAGGATGGTCTTTCTTACCTTCTCGATCTCACCTGGTTTTAAGAAGTAACAGCCTCTGTATTCAAATTCCTGCTTGGCAGCTTCGTATACAGACTCCAGAACAGTTACAGACTGTTCAGAAGCACAGATCATACCATTATCAAACGTCTTAGAATGGATAATGGAGTTGACTGCCATACGTACATCTGCAGTGTCATCAATGATAACCGGTGTATTTCCGGCACCTACGCCAAGTGCAGGTTCTCCGGAAGAATAAGCTGCTTTAACCATTCCAGGACCACCGGTTGCCAGGATGATATCTGCATCTCTCATAACTTCGTTTGTCAGATCAAGAGAAGGAACATCGATCCAGCCGATGATGCCTTCTGGTGCGCCAGCTGCAACTGCTGCATCCAGAACTACCTTTGCTGCTGCGATAGTGCTCTTTTTAGCTCTTGGATGTGGAGAAATGATAATTGCATTTCTGGTCTTTAAGGAGATCAGTGTTTTAAAGATTGCTGTGGATGTTGGGTTGGTAGTTGGGATAACTGCTGCGATCAGACCAATTGGCTCTGCGATCTTCTTGATGCCGTATTCCTTATCCTCTTCGATCACACCAACTGTCTTGGTATTCTTATATGCATTGTAAATGTACTCTGCTGCGTAGTTATTTTTGATGACCTTATCTTCTACGATTCCCATTCCGGTCTCTTCTACTGCCATTTTTGCCAGCGGGATACGCATCTTGTTTGCTGCGCTTGCTGCTGCAAAGAAGATCTTATCAACCTGCTCCTGTGTGTAGGTTGCAAATACTTTCTGAGCTTCACGCATTGCTGCCATCTTTGCATTTAAGCCCTCTACGCTGTCAATGATCTCTGGAACAACCTGTTCTGTTTTCTTTGCCATTTCCATTTCCTCCATGATTCCCTTGTGTTTGTGTTGCTTTGTGATATTTTGTGTTTGTTATAGGTTAAATGTGTTTGTTTTCATGTTATGTTTTGTGGATTGCTTTATTTTTCGTTAATTAATTATCAATCTCACATTAGGCATTATATCGTATTGTTAAAAAAATGTCAACTATGTTTTTTATTAAATACAAAAAACCGCCTGAAACAACGGGTTCATGACACACTCTCCCGTTTTTGCCCAGACGGTTTCTTTATTTTAAAGCTTTTTTACAGCCTTTTCATTGTTTTTATTTTAACACAATCTACGTTTCTATCATGTTCTGCCATAGATAACAGAACCATTTCTACTACAGATACTTCTTCAGATCTTCTACTCTGTCTAACTTCTCCCACGGAAGATCTACATCATGACGGCCAAAGTGACCATAAGCAGCAGTCTGCTTGTAGATCGGACGACGCAGGTCAAGCATCTTGATGATGCCAGCTGGGCGCAGGTCGAAGTTTTCACGAATGATCTCAACTAACTTCTCATTGCTTAACTTTCCTGTTCCAAAGGTATCTACCATGATAGAAGTTGGATGAGCAACACCGATAGCATAAGACAGCTGGATCTCGCACTTATCAGCCAGTCCTGCTGCTACAATGTTCTTTGCAACGTAACGTGCTGCGTATGCTGCAGAACGGTCTACCTTGGTGCAGTCCTTTCCAGAGAATGCGCCGCCGCCGTGACGGGCATAGCCGCCGTAGGTATCTACGATGATCTTACGTCCGGTAAGACCGCTGTCTCCGTGAGGTCCACCGATCACGAAACGGCCGGTTGGGTTGATAAAGAACTTGGTGTTCTCGTCTACCATGTCAGCCGGGATGATCTCATCAAATACATACTTCTTAATATCCTCATGGATCTGCTCCTGAGTTACGTTCTCATCATGCTGAGTGGAAAGAACAACTGCATCCAGACGTACTGGCTTGTCATTCTCATCATACTCTACAGTAACCTGTGTCTTACCATCTGGACGAAGATACTTTAAGGTACCGTTCTTTCTTACCTCTGTAAGGCGTCTTGCCAGCTTGTGAGCCATAGAAATAGGATAAGGCATATATTCTTCAGTCTCATTGGTTGCAAAGCCAAACATCATGCCCTGGTCACCAGCACCAATGGCGTCTAACTCTTCCTCGGTCATGTGCTTTTCACCAGCCTGCTTTGCCTCTAATGCCTTGTCAACGCCAAGAGCAATATCAGCAGACTGCTCATCAATTGCAGTTAAAACGCCGCAGGTATCGCAGTCAAAACCATATTTTGCACGATCATATCCGATCTCGCGGACAGTCTCACGTACGATCTTCTGGATATCTACATAAGCTTTCGTAGTGATCTCACCCATTACCATTACAAGTCCTGTAGTGGTAGCTGTTTCACATGCGACACGGCTCATTGGGTCCTGTTCCATTAATGCGTCAAGAATGGCATCGGAAATGGCATCGCACATTTTGTCTGGATGGCCTTCAGTTACAGATTCGGAAGTAAATAATCTTCTTTCCATTTGTTCTCCTTTTTGTTTTTGTTGTGTATATTGTCTGGTTTCGTAAATCTGGAATCTTGCAAGAAAAAAGTCCGCAGCAATTGCGGACTTGAAAATAGCAGATCTTCAAATCCTCTTATTGCTCGATCAAGCAGTTTTCCGGAATCTCCGTACTTTTCTGCTCCTCGCTCAGGCTGGCACCTTCCGGCCCTTTTGCATGTACATCTTGCTTTTACATACTCAACCGGGGTTGCCGTGACTTCGCAGGTCCTTTGTACCTCCATCACTCTGAATAAGGGATATTACGAACTTTTTAATTGTAAATCTTAACGGATTACCTCACATATCTTAATGGATTTGTGCAGGTATGTCAATATCTATTTTTCTCAATCAGCCTACACGCAGCTTAAACTTCTGCACTGCACGCTCAGAATCCACCTTTTCGATCACTGCGCCAAGAGCCTGAAGCTTTTCTTCAAAGCATTCATAACCTCTCTGGATGTAGCCGATCTCATCTACTACGGTATAGCCTTCAGCAGCCAATCCTGCGATCACCAGGGCTGCGCCTGCCCGAAGGTCCGGAGCATTTACCTGAGCTCCTGTAAGGCCTGTAACACCGTCAATAACAGCTACATTGCCTTCTACCTTAATATGGCTTCCCATACGTGCTAATTCGTCTACATACTTAAAACGGTTCTCGAAAATGCTCTCTGTTACCATACTGGTACCGCTTGCCAGTGCCAGTGTAACAGCCATCTGAGGTTGCATATCAGTAGGAAATCCCGGATAAGGCAGAGTCTTAATATCTGTATGTCTCTGGGATGGTTTTCCAACTACACGGACTGCATCATCAAATTCAATGACTTCACAGCCAATCTCAATAAGCTTTGCAGAAATTGCTTCCAGATGCTTCGGGATCACGTTTTTCACCATGATATCTCCTCTGGTAGCTGCTGCTGCACACATAAAAGTGCCTGCTTCGATCTGATCCGGGATAATGGAATACTCCGTTCCATGAAGCTTTCCTACTCCGCGGATGCGGATGGTATCAGTACCTGCACCTTTAATATTAGCTCCCATACTGTTTAAGAAGTTAGCTACGTCTACAATATGAGGTTCTTTTGCCGCATTTTCCAGAATGGTCTGTCCTTCTGCCATAGCTGCAGCCATCATAATATTAATGGTCGCACCTACAGAAACCACATCCAGATAGATATGGCTTGCTACCAGATCAATGGCATGGGCGATCACTGCACCACATTCGATCTGTACATCTGCTCCCAACGCGCGGAAACCTTTAATATGCTGATCAATAGGACGGCTTCCAATGTTGCATCCGCCTGGAAGTGGTACCTGAGCGCTCTTATATTTTCCCAGCAGGGCGCCGATAAAATAATAAGATGCGCGGATACGGCGGATATATTCATCATCAACGGACACTTCTTTAATACCGCTGCCGTTGATCTTTACTGTATGACGGTCTATACGATCTACTCTTGCACCGATCTCCTGAATTGCTTCCAGCATTACGTTAATATCTCTTACATCTGGAAGGTTATCGATCAGTACATCATCATCTGTCATGATCGAGGCAGCCAGAATACCTAACGCAGCATTCTTGGCACCGCTGATGGTCACATCGCCCACTAGCGGATTACCGCCTTTTATAATATATTGTTCCATTACACACCTCTGTTGCTTATTCAATCCTTACAGCAATCCTTTTATAGGTCTTAAGAATTTTATAAAAATCCGTTCACATTTCATTTACATCCATTAGATTATACCATAAGAATGAAATTTGTAAAGTGTGTTGCTTTTATTCCACTTTCAGGCCACATAAAAAGCCATTATAAGCCCCGGAGAAATATGCATTTGCATCGCCTAAGCCCATTTTATAGGTCTCCTGTGTAACAGGATCATAAATACTTACATTGTACTGATCATAGCCATAAAGAAGCAGATATGAGCCGTCAGGCATGATGGCAGCCGCCGGAATGCCCTTATCAATGAAATAGAGTACCTGGTTTACGCTGCAGCCGGAAGCATCAAAGGTCATCAGCCCACTCTCCTGCAGCTTATTCTCTCCAACATGATCCATATAAGAAAGCATCTCTCTTGCCTGTCCAGCTGGATCTTTTAAGCTTCGGATCGGTTTTCTGTTGATTCGATCCCATAAAAGATGCTGATTCTGATCGGTTACATAACCCATTTTGTCGTAAGCCGCATTCACAGCTTCTCCAAAGTCTTTAAAGCTTCCTAAATAATTTCCGCTGCCATAAGCATAGAAAATAAGTGCTCCATCTTCTGTGTTGTTTTGTCTGCCAGCCAGCTCCAGTGTACTTGTATTTTCATAAGAAAATGCTTTTGGAATCTCTGTTTTCACAGAAGATGACTTAATTTCATTATCTGTCTGTACAAAATAAACCCGGCCTTTTTCCTGAGAAGCATACCAGCCAAGTCCCTCAAATGGATCTGCATCTACCTTCTGGTTGCATACAATGGTATCCTCATCCTGGTAAGCATACTGGTTTTCTCCCAGCTTTGCCATACGTTTTAAGTGGATACGTCCCTCTTCTGCCGTTACGCCAGAAATATATACTCCCGACTTTTTGTACTCGCTCTGAATATTCATCTCATTATCTGCAATGTACATGGCGTACATAGGAAGCTCTTTTACAGTGCCATTTACAGTCCAAAGATCGCTTTCATGTCCAAAACCGTAGATCAGATCGCTTCCCACAAAGCCAAGAGCCCGTACATAATCTCCTGTCTGAGCTGTAATATCCTGTTTCTGAGCCGTATTAAAATCCATTACATGAAGGTTCTGGGAATGATAGGCGTCCGTTCCCTCTAACCACGCCATCCTGCTTCCGTCTGTACTTACTGCGAAATTTCCCTGGCTTAAACCATAAGCTACAGTCACTGATTCATTGCTGTTCAGATCAATTCCTGTAACCTTTCCATTTAACAGCAGATACGTCATTCCATTGTCTCCCAGATATGCCAGTGTACTGATATCAGATTCCAGCTGGTCAAATCCGGTTGAAACAGGTACAAAAAACTTTTCCTGGACCATGTGGCTGTCTTCATCATAATGATAGAAAACCACCCCCATCTGTCCTTCATAGGTTCCACGGTTCATGTAACCATATACCAAAAAATCCACATTTCCCTCATCAGAAGCAGAAAGCACCTTTACATCATGCTTCTTATAATCTGCTCTCACATCTTCATTGGAACCATCTGCAAAGGTAAACAGGCACGTTGCTTTTTTATCATGCTGATCATAACGCCATAAATTACCGTTTACTTTAAAGAGAATATAACGGGAATTTTCACTCTTTAACGTTTTTATCTGCCTTGCGTCTGAAATTCCTAACAGAATTCTCTTTCCAGAAAAATTCTTTTGTTCTCCTTTAAATACCTCGTTTGCGTATCGATTGTAGTTCATCAGATAGATACGCTTATCATTCCACTTCATGGTAAAATTATCTTCTGCATTTACCAGAGACTGGGTGCCGGTGCTGTCTGTAATCTGTACCTTGTACTCCACCTGTACCTGTCCCATAATTCCATCGTATAGTTGAAGAGTAATCTGAGGCTCTCCCACCATTTCTGTAGTCAATCCATCCCAGGTAAGATGATCAAAACTGGCCCGGATACTTACATTTCCAAGGGAACTATTGTCTTCTGCCGGGTTGGTTTCCAGATAAGATACCAGGTTTTTTGCCTCATTATAGTCCAGACTCTTTCTGGTAAAATCTTCCGCCAGCCGAAGCATGTCTCCTGCCTGATCACTGTCTGCCCACATAATGCGGGTATAGTAATGAATATCCTTTTCCGCTGTGTTTACTGTAATATCCAGTAAATAAGTCTCATTCTGCGTCAGTAGGTTCTGAATGGGAAGAACCGCCTGGATATCTCCCCCCTCATCCTGCCAATCCGTCACCTCTGTTCTCTCGATGAGACGGTCCATACTCAGATTACGCACCTCATAGCTAAGGCCCGTAATTCCATTTCCATATTCCTTTACCCGGATTTCCAGCTTTCTGTCTTCCGGCAGCACAGAAATACTGTCTCCTGCCGCCTGATTTCCCATATTCTGGATATATCCGTGAAGCGCATTAATATCTTTTCCATCAAATTCTGTATACACTACCGGAAACTCCGGTGCATCCATGGAAGAATAAACAGCCTCTTCCTTCTGCATGTTTTTTCTCGCAGCAAAGAAATACACTGCAGCTGAAGCCGCAAAAACCAGCGCAAGTATCCCTGCTGTCCGTATTATTTTCTTCATATATATAAGTCATTCCTTTTTATTGCTGAAACTTCGAAATCCCTTTTATTGTATATGATACCCTGTAAAACTACAACTTAATCTTTTTTTAAGAGATATGCAGACAACAAAAATATCCCAATACAATGTTTCACGTGAAACATCATATCAGGATATTTTCATTTTTCTTTATTGTATTTTCATTTTACTGCTGCTTATCTACATAGCCCAGAGCCTGTTCCAATGCTTCCTGTTCCTCGTTTCCAAGAACCACATCGGTCTGTCCCCGATCCAGTTCCTTCATATATATATAGCAGCCTTCTCTGCTGTGAATGCAGTTTAATACAAAACCTGTATTCGTATCATCCAACAGTGCAAATACAAAGCTTAAATTGCCGCCCATTCCCTGAAATGCATTGTATTTTACCATTCCAAATTTCTGGAAGGACGCGCGGAAATTTCGATTTAAAGTGCGGATTGAATCCTTAGCAGCCCGGTCTTCTGCTTTCAGGTTCCGGATCTCTTCGATCTGGTCCATGATCACATCTTCCAGTGTCTCTGCATCTTTTCCACGCATAAAATAATCATATTTGCGGCCCAGGCTTTTTAATTTTACCATGGTCGATATTAATAAGATCAGCAGGATAAGCACTAATCCGATTAAACCTAATATAAGGTATCCCGGATCAAATGGGAGCTGATTTAAAATACTGGTTTCCATCATGAATGTATCATTCTCCTTCTGTCGATCAGCCGATGGATTCTATCATTTCTACAATTCTTTCCAGTTCTGCTTCTGAATAATATTCTATTTCAATTCGGCCTTTGTTTTTGTCTTTATTATGTATACTTACTTTGGTTCCCATAACAGATTTCATTCTGTCTTCCAGATTCTGGTAAATAAGCGCCAATGTCTCGTCTGGCTTCTTCTCTTCTTTCTTCTCACCAGAAGCTTCCTTCTGCATTCTTTTTACCAGACGTTCTGTTTCACGGACACTTAACTTCTTGTCCAGAATCTCTTTTGCAGCTTTTAACTGCATCATGGTATCTTCCAGTGAAAGAAGGGCTCTTGCATGTCCACTGGTGATAACACCCTGAACCAGCATATTCTGGATCTGCTCATCTAATTTCAGCAGACGCATGGTATTGGTAATTGCCACTCTGCTCTTTGCCACCCGAACTGCGATCTCTTCCTGGGTCAGCCCAAATTCATCGATCAGCTGTCTGTAGCCTAATGCCTCTTCAATTGGATTTAAGTCTGCTCTCTGTACATTTTCAATCAGAGAGATCTCCATTGCTTCCTGCTTGCTGTATTCCTTTAAAACAGCTGGCACTTCTTTTAAACCAGCTTCCTTTGCAGCCCGCCATCTGCGCTCACCGGCGATGATCTCATAAAAACTGCCATTTTTCTGCACCAGTAATGGCTGCAGTACTCCATAATGTTTAATAGATTCTGCCAGTTCACTGATCTTCTCTTCGTCAAAGGTCTTTCTTGGCTGTTCTTTGTTTGGCTGTACCAGATCCAGTTTCAGCATCAGAATGCGTCCTTTTTCATCCATTTCTTCTGCTGCCTTTGCTTCCGCTTTGGCTTTGGCCTTTTTCTCTGTTTCTTCTTTATTTTCTTTTACAACATCTTCTCCGAAAATTGCCCCCAGGCCTTTTCCTAATCCCTTCTTTGCCATTATAACTCTTCTCCTCTGCTCATCACTTCCGCTGCCAGCATACGATAACTTTCTGCACCTGTTGACCTTGTATCATAGAGGTTAATGGACATGCCATGGCTTGGTGCTTCTGCCAGTCTTACATTTCTTGGAATAATGGTCTTGTAAATGGTCTGATTCAGATTGTTCTTTACACTTTCCACTACCTGCAGTGACAGGTTGGTACGTGCATCATACATGGTAAACACAACACCTTCCAGTTCAAGCTGTGGATTTAATTTTCGTTTTACCAGATCTACCGTCTTTAATACCTGATTCAGACCTTCCAGTGCATAATACTCACACTGGATGGGTACCAGCACAGTATCTGCTGCTGTCAGTGCATTTATGGTCAAAATATTTAAAGATGGCGGGCAGTCGATCAGAATAAAATCATAATCGTCCCGTACTTTATCCAGGTAACGCTTTAAAAGAGTCTCCTTATCTTCTACTTCCTGGAACTCGATTTCTGCACCTGCCAGGTTCATATCGGAAGGAAGCACATCCAGATTATCCTGGATATTTTTCACCAGACATTCATCCAGATCCGCTTCTTCTGCCATCATATCATAAACTGTATGTTCATAATCTTCTTTTTCCACTCCCAGTCCGCTGCTTGCGTTTCCCTGAGGGTCAAAGTCTACCAGCATTACATGCTGTCCTGCCTCTGCCAGACAGGCTGATAAGTTGATCGCTGTTGTGGTTTTTCCCACCCCGCCCTTCTGGTTGGCAATTGTAATAATTCGTCCCATATTTCTTTTTTACATCCTTTCTCAGAAAAACTTCACTCTGCCTCTCTGACTGTCAAAAACGATTATAGCACAACTTTATACGTAAGGCAAAATGTTTCACGTGAAACATACAATACGTTCTTAAATCTTTTGTTGCTGCTCATGCGTTGCATGACCAGCAACGGAATTTGCCGTAGCTTCGCATTTTAATACGGCAAATTCCCGCAACCATAACGCTATTATACGGCACTTTCGGTTCCAAAAGTGCCTATTTCATACACAGTAACAATCTTTTATTCATTGTCATAGCGTTCCCCATGTATTATAATAGTTTTGTAACCTTGTACCCATTATAATAAGGAAGAAAGAGATATCTGAATGAAGACAAGAAATAAATTACTGACCTTACTTATCCTGTCATCAGGGGCTGCTGCTGCTACTGCCCTGATCAATAAAGCGGTGAAGCTTTCCGCTGTATCAAAACATATTTTAGAGAGCCGTGTTTCCCTCTGTTACCGCTGGCGTCTGGGAAATATCCATTATACAAAAATTGGAGAAGGAAAACCTTTACTGCTGGTCCATGATCTGGAACCAGCTTCCAGCAGTTATGAATGGCACGAAGTTCGCAAAAAACTGGCAAAAGATCATACTGTATACACCATTGATCTGTTAGGCTTTGGCCGTTCTGAAAAGCCAAATCTTACCTACACCAATTATCTCTATGTACAGCTGCTCTCCGATTTTATCAAATCAGAGATCGGTCACCGTACTGATATTTTAGCTACCGGAGCTGCAGCCTCTCTGGCAGTTATGGCCTGCGGAAATTCTCCAGAATTATTTGACCGTCTGGTTCTTGTAAATCCAGAGTCCATGCTCTCCTGCAGTATGGTACCTGGCAAAAATGCAAAGCTTTACAAGTTTATTCTGGACCTGCCAATTGTAGGTACTTTGATCTATCACATTGCCAGCAGCCACCAGAATATTGCAGACACCTTCAAGAACCTTTACTACTCCAATCCATACTCTGTAACAGCCAGAGAAGTAGATGCCTATTACGAAGCTGCTCACTTAGGCGAATCTCCTAAGTCTGTTTACGCCAGTGTAAAGTGTAACTATACCAAATGCAATATCATTAATTCCTTAAAGAAGATCGACAACAGTATCTATCTTTTAGGCGGTGCCGACTTAGATGATATGGAAAACACCCTGGAAGAATATAAAACCTACAATCCAGCTATTGAATCCGTACTTATCCCAGACACCAAGCATCTGCCACAGTTAGAAGCACCTGCTGCTTTCTATGAGATGTGTGAAACATTTTTAGAACTGGAATAAATTTCAAATGTTTCACGTGAAACATCTATAAACCGACTGCCTATTATTGTTTCACGTGAAACATTGCATGTAAGACTATCACTATATGTTTTACACTGTCAAAATCACATTATCTACCCAGGAGGTCCACTTATGCTTCGTATTGGCTGTCACTTATCATCTTCCAAGGGCTACTGCGCCATGGCAAAAGATGCTTTGAAGATTCACGCAAACACTTTCCAGTATTTTTCCCGCAATCCCAGAGGTGGAAATGCCAAGGCTCTGGACCCAGATGATATCTCCCGTTTTCTGGTTCAGGCAGAAGTCAATGATATCCATCCATTTTTGGCCCATGCTCCTTATACTTTAAATGGCTGTTCTGCTGATCCGGCACTCCGTGATTTTGCGAAACGGACTATGGCTGATGATCTGGCGCGCCTGGAATCTACTCCTGGAAATCTCTATAATTTTCATCCTGGAAGTCATGTGAAACAGGGCGCTGATGTGGGCATCTCTTATATTGCAGATATGCTAAATGAGATCTTAAAACCAGATCAGACTACTACTGTCCTCTTGGAAACCATGTCTGGAAAAGGAAGCGAAGTTGGAAGAACCTTTGAAGAATTAAAGGCAATCATTGATAAAGTAGAATTAAGCGATCACCTGGGAGTCTGTTTAGATACCTGCCATGTATGGGATGCAGGCTATGATATTGCAGATCACTTAGATGATGTGATCTCAGAATTTGACCGAATGATCGGTCTTAACCGTTTAAAGGCCATTCACTTAAATGACAGCTTAAATCCTTTAGGTGCCCACAAGGACCGCCATGCCAGATTAGGCGAAGGTCATATTGGCCTACCGGCACTAAAGCGTTTTATCAATCATCCAGCTCTGGCTCATCTTCCCTTCTATCTGGAAACACCCAATGATCTGGACGGATATGCAAAAGAGATCCAGATGATGCGTGAAGCATGGAACTATTAAGCTTTTACAGTTGTTAAAGCGGTGCCTGGGTCAACAGGCACCGCTTTCTGTTATCTTATATGGGATCATTACCCTTTTTCCGCGGATTCGGTCATCTTCCTCTGTATTAAAAGCTTCCAAAAGCAGTTTTACTGCCTCTTTTCCCTGCTTTCTTCCATCTCTTTCTACGGAGATCATCTCATCTCCCAGGATCTCTGCTGCATTTTCAGCATCCATCCCCATAAAAACGACCTTTTCTCCTCCCTGTTTTTTACGTTTAAAAAGCGCTCTGATACACTGACCAGCAGCTATTTCATTTAAAGCGAAGAATGCATCAGGAAGCTTTTTTCCTTGAAATACCCGGTTTAAATCTTCTGTTTCCCGCAGCATCAGTTCTTCTGTACCGGCAATTTTATTATCTTCCAGCGCCTGCAGACAGCCTCTGTACCGCTCTTCTGTAACAGCGTCCATCTCACTTTGTCCTACTGCAATGCTGATCTTTTTGCAGCCTTTTTCAACCAGGCAGCAGATGCCTTCATATGCGCCCCGGAATTCATCAACAAAAACTCCATCCATTCCCGCATTTTTTACATCTTTTTCTGTGAGTACAACTGCGGTTCCCTGGTCTTCCAGTTCCTGCAAAGCACTTCGCAGCTCTTTATTTTCACTGCACACAGGCACTAAAACAAGGCCTTTCATATGCTGATTTTTTACTTCTTCCAGCCATTTTTTCTCTGTTTTCAGGTCATTTTCACTATCCATAAAAACAAGGCTGTATCCATTTTTTGCAGTTTCTTTTGCAATACCTTCCAGTATTTTTCCATACTGATTTTCCCCAACATTTGGGATGATAACACCAATATTGAAACTGTCTTTACTGCTCAGGCTTCTGGCTATCATGTTCGGGGTATAATTATACTCCTTAATGATCTCCATTACTTTCTTTCGGGTATCTTCCTTTACATATCCAGAATCATTTAAAACCCTGGATATAGTAGCGCAGGAGACTCCCGCAAGCTTTGCCATCTCTTTGATATTCATAAATTAAATTCTGCCTTTTCCATGATGTATTGTTCCATATATTTTTATATATTATCTGTTTATTTTTGAGTATTGTGTATAATTATCTGATATTTATATCTTTTCTAGGTCATATGTAACCGGTTTCATATCTATTTTCCACCCAGTGGTTCTTTTCCAGGAAGTCCCGCTTTTCTCGGATACTTTGCTGAAATCGGTTTCATTTTTTTAATTTTGATCAGGCTTCTGGATCCTTCGCCTCCTGGAAGCTCAAATCCGGTAACATTTTCGATCTCTCCACCTAAAATTGCCACTGCTTTTTTCGCCTGATCCAGTTCTTCTTTAATTTCACCAGACTTATAAGGAATAAAATATCCCCCTACCTTTACAAACGGCATACAATATTCTGATAAAGAGGACAGATTTGCCACTGCGCGGGATACGCACAGGTCAAATTTTTCTCTAAAATCCTTATTTCGGCCTCCATCCTCTGCCCTCGCGTGGACACAGGTCACATTTTCAAGTCCCAGACGCTCACATACTTCCTCTAAAAAGCGGACTCTCTTATTTAAAGAATCCAATAAAGTAACTTTTAAATGAGGAAATGCGATCTTTAAAGGGATGCCAGGAAAGCCAGCTCCTGTTCCCACATCAATTAATGAAACCGTTTTCTCAATATCAGAAAACCCTTTTACAAGGCACAGGCTGTCACAAAAATGCTTGGTGATCACTGCATCTTCTTCTGTAATAGCCGTCAGATTCATTACTTTATTCTTTTCCACCAGAAACTGGAAGTAGTCGTAAAACTGCTCCAGCTGCTTTTGGCTTAACTGGATACCTAACGGCTTTACGCCCTCTTCCATTTTCTGTGCAAACTGCTCTGTCATAGCTTTCTAACCTCTCATATCAGCATATACCCTCGAGAACTCCCGCGGGTGCATATTTTTTTCCCTAAGCTTCGCTCTTGCTTCTCTCCAGATATACCATCAATACAGAAATGTCCGCCGGTGACACACCGGAAATTCTGGATGCCTGTCCAATGGTAGACGGCTGGATCTTATTTAACTTCTGTACTGCCTCTTTTCGCAGGCTGTTTACCTGGGAATAATCGAAGTTTTCAGGAAGTTTTCTTCCCTCTAACTTCTTAAACTGGGCTACCTGCTGCATCTGGCGTTTAATATAACCTTCATATTTGATCTCAATATTGACCTGCTCCTGTACATCAAAAGCAAGCTCAGGACGCTTTTCATCTACCTCTGCCAGCTTCTCATAGTCCAGTTCCGGACGCTTGATCAGCTCTGCAAGGGTGGTTCCTGACTTAAGAGGTGTACTCTCATACTTAGCCAGAAGTTCCTGAACCTTTGGAGTACCGCCGATAGTAGCCTTTTCAAGACGCTCTATCTCTGCATCGATCTGTGCTTTCTTTTCAAGAAGATGCTCATATTCTGCATCACTTACAAGACCGATATTATGTCCGATCTCACGAAGACGCAGATCTGCATTATCCTGTCTTAAAAGCAGTCTGTACTCTGCTCTGGAGGTCATCATACGGTATGGTTCATGGTTCTCTTTGGTCACCAGATCATCGATGAGAACGCCGATATAGGCCTGAGAACGATCCAGAACCACCTGCTCTCTTCCAAGAACCTCCATAGAGGCATTTACACCTGCCATAAAGCCCTGGACAGCTGCTTCCTCATAACCGGAGCTTCCATTAAACTGACCGCCTGCAAACAGGCCGCGGATCTTCTTAAACTCCAGTGTAGACTTAAGCTGCAAAGAATTGATGCAGTCATATTCAATGGCATAGGCATTTCTTACGATCCGCACATGCTCAAGGCCCGGTACCGTACGGTACATTGCATACTGTACATCTTCAGGAAGAGAACTGCTCATGCCTCCTAAATACATTTCATTGGTATAAAGTCCTTCCGGCTCCACAAATACCTGATGACGCTCTTTATCTGGGAATTTCACCACTTTGTCCTCAATGGACGGACAATATCTTGGTCCTGTTCCTTCGATTGCACCGGAGAACAGCGGGGAACGGCTTAAATTATCACGAATGATCTTGTGGGTCTCCTGGTTGGTGTATGTGAGCCAGCAGGAAGCCTGCTCTTTCTGAACGCTTTCCGGATCTGTAGAGAAGGAAAATGGAACCACTCTCTTATCACCAAACTGTTCTTCCATCTTGGAAAAGTCGATACTGCGCTTGTCTGCTCTGGCCGGTGTTCCTGTTTTAAAGCGGAACATTTCAATTCCGTTTGCGATCAGGGAATCGGTAAGGTGTGTTGCAGCCTGCAGACCATTTGGCCCTGTAGGATTGCTTACGTCCCCGTAAATGCATCTTGCACGCAGATAGGTTCCTGTACACAGTACAACGGCTCTGGCGTGATATACGGCCCCTGAGAAGGTCTTAACGCCTTTAATCTGGCCGTCCTCTACTATAAGCTCAGAAACCTCTGCCTGGCGAATGGTCAGATGCTCTGTATTTTCCATGGTCTTTCGCATCTGACGGCTGTATTCCTGCTTGTCTGCCTGGGCTCTTAAAGAGTGAACAGCCGGTCCCTTGGACTCATTTAACATCTTAGACTGGATAAAGGTCTTATCAATGTTCTTTCCCATTTCTCCGCCTAATGCATCCAGCTCTCTTACCAGATGTCCCTTGGAGCTTCCACCTACATTGGGATTACAGGGCATCAGGGCAATACTGTCCACACTGACTGTAAATACAATGGTCTCAAGGCCCAGTCTGGCACAGGCTAATGCTGCCTCACAGCCGGCATGACCGGCACCTACTACCACGATATCATATGTTTCTTCCAAATATGGCATTTTCTTAATTCCTTCCTGTTTCCCGGCCCTTCCCCATGTGCATCCCATGCACAAGAACCGTGTATTTCCCCATAACTACTTCCCCATACAGAACTTGGAAAAGATCTCATTTACCAGGTCATCTTCCACTGCTTCTCCTAAAATCTTTCCAAGCTGCTCATAAGCATTCATCAGATCAATGGAATAAAAATCTTCCGGCATGCCGTCTGATACGCTCTGTTTTACCATTTTAAGGCTGTCTAATGTCTGTTCCAGTGCCTCTTTATGACGCACATTGGTAATGTACACCTGCTCATTAAAGGAAATCTTTCCATGGTAGAACAGCCTCTTGATCTCCTCTTCCAGAGCCTCAATTCCCTGTTCCTCTTTTGCAGAAATGGGGATCACTGCATGGCCGCAGGCATTTTCTAACTCATCCTTGTCTACAGCCAGCTTAAGGTCTGTTTTATTTAACAGGACAATAGCCCTGCGCCCCTTAATAAACTCCATGATCTCTTTATCATTTTCATCCAACACTCTGGAACCGTCCACTACATAGATGATCAGATCTGCATCCTCAGCCGCCTTCATGGCACGCTCCACGCCGATCTTTTCCACTACATCTTCTGTATCACGGATGCCTGCTGTATCCACTACATTTAAGCTGATACCCTGAAGATAAATATGCTCTTCCAAAGTATCTCTTGTAGTTCCTGCGATCTCTGTGACAATGGCTCTCTCTTCCCCTAAAAGCACGTTCATCAGGGAAGATTTTCCCGCATTTGGCTTTCCTAAAATAACCGTTTTAATGCCTTCTGACATGACCCGACCGTCATCACAGGAAGCTAAAAGCCGTTCCACCTGCTTTACCATTGGCTCCAAAGCCTCTAAAAGACGCTCCGGATACCCGTCTAATGAAATATGCTCCGGGTCATCTAAGGCAGACTCAATAAAAGCGATCTCATATAATATTTTCTCACGAAGATCCCGTATCTTTCGTGAAACAGAACCGGCTAACTGACTGACAGAGCTTTTTAAAGCATACTCATTGGTAGACTGGATCACGTCTGCCACTGCCTCTGCCTGAGCCAGATCAATACGGCCATTTAAAAAGGCACGTTTCGTAAACTCTCCCGGCTCTGCTGTCCTTGCTCCGTTTCGGATTACAGTTTCCAATATCTTCTTTACAATAAAGACGCCCCCGTGGCAGTCGATCTCCACCGTATCTTCCGCTGTATAGCTGTTAGGGCCCTTCATGATCATCACCAGGACTTCATCTAAACGTTCTTCCCCGTCATAAATATAGCCATAGTGGATAGTATGGGATTTTACCTGGCTTAGATCCTTTGGCTCTCCCTTTTTATTTCTGTAAATGCGGCTTATTACCTGTAAGGCATTCTCACCGCTTATCCTTACGATACCGATACCGGAATTGCT
>JBNMGK010000426.1:0-2241 GCA_050872205.1 Enterocloster sp. | reverse complement strand
GTAATAAAACCGTTCTTCTCTCTTTCCAAGTCCCCACCAGGCTTCCAAAGCATGAAGCTTTCCTTCTTTTTCATACCAGCCGGTCACCTCTCCTGCTTCGCTTTCCAGCTCTTTCTTAAGAAGCTCCATATAAGCCTTATCTCTTACTGCATAGACTTCATAACGCTTCTCAAGCCAGTTATTCAGCCAGTGAGCTGCCTCTTCTGCCTTTTCTGCCAGATCTACAGGTCTCTTTTCCAGATCTTTTTCCGGTTCGTCCTCAGGCTTATACACCGGCTGGTCATAGATAAAGGCAAACTGAAATGGCCGGTAGATTGCCTCTGCTGCAGGCATCAGGAAACAGAACGGCTTTTTCTCCTGATTTAAGTCTTTAAGCATTTTATAAAGTACCTGGCGCATATAGCCTTTGTGGCGCTGATCCGTGGCCGTAGCCACACCTACGATATAGGGCAGTTCCCATTTTTTTCCATTTACAGAAATGATATAGGGATTTAAGTGGGCCATGGTAAGAAGCTTTCCTTCTTCTCCTTCTATGGCAAGAACCTTACTGCCTGGAAGTTTTTCAGAAAAATAGTAATCTGCAAAGCTTTTGGAATCTTCCGGAAATGCCTCTTCCCATAAGGGTCTGCATTTTCCATATTCACTTTTCTCTAAATATCGTACCATGTCTGCCTCTTTCTGCCCAGTATCACAGCCTCATTTAATGGAATATTTCATCCTCATTTTCATGATCTTAGTATTTCTTCTTAACTGAATATTTTCTTGCAAAATCCACCGGATAATAGCTCATCTTTGCCTTGCGCAGTCTCGGCATGCCTACATCATCTTCTCTGTTTACCAGGGCTACATCTGGAAATTCGTGAACTAAAAACTGCTGGTTAATGAACTGATACAGACCACTGATTTCCGGGTCTGCCTTTTCAATATGGATCACTGCCATATTTTCCCGCTCATTTAGGCTTCCTACTGTAAATGCCTTTAATTCCCCGTCAATGTAAACGCCTGCCATTGGCACATTGAATGCGGAGCAGTTCTTTAAAATATCATGGATACCGGCTACCTCGTAATCCAGGGAAATCTCATTTTCATAAGACTCTACCTTCTGCTGTCTCCATTTTTCCATAAACTGCCATACTTCCTGACGGTCAGAACAGCAGATCCTGCGGTATTCATATCTGCCTTCGTAGGTCTTTAAGAAGCCGTTTAAGCGGTTTTTCTTCTTGTGAAGCTTCTTTCCAGCCAGTGTGCGCAGGGCATTTCCGTCGTAAAGATAATCTTTTAAGTCATCTGATTCTGTTACTTCAAACTTTTCCGGATCCAGGTTCAGATATTCTACGGCTTCTGCGTCAGCCAGAGAAATATAGAAAGGCTTGTGGAGCACATTGTCAAAATAATCTACCATTTGATAGAAGAAGTGGGGAAGATCTTCTTCTTTGCAAAGAGGCATGGCACTTGAAAGGATGCCATCTTTTTCCATAAGCCATAAAACTGCTTTATCTTCGCTGACTGCACATTCTACCTTGTAGTAATCTTTCCATAAAAAAGAGTCCAGGAATACGCTGTCGCAGGTCCTGTTGGGCCTGAGACCATAAAAAGGGCGCAGCCTGGACATATCTTCAGCCTCTACAGGCTTAAAATTTAAATCCATTTCGTACCTCATTTCTTTTTTCGCTCGTTTTTCTTAGCGCCCATCAGATTATATCATATTTTCTCTCTGTCTTACATTACTTTTTTCTCCATAGCCCCGGGTGGTCCATCTACACTCCCACCTCTTTCACCAAAAGCAGCCTCTGTCCCGCCTTGATCTGTTCTCCTGGAAGTTCATTAGTAGTAATGATATTTCCCATGGTAGTATGGAACTTTTTCGCAATATCCCACAGGGAATCACCTTCCTGGACAATGTATCCGGCTATGCCCGGAAGTGCCTGCAACGCTTTTAGATCCAGAGGTTCTTCCTTCACTCCCGTGATCACATTTGCTGTTACCGGCTCGAATACCATAAAATCAAGGGCTGCGGTAGCCTTGATCTCCACTGTATCATTTCCCGTCATAAGGGCAGTCAGCTGCTCTAAGCCTGTATCCAGCTGGTACACACTGTTTTTTGTAATACCGGCTGCCTGGGCACTGCATTTAAAAGGGATCTGCCGTGAAACAGAGCGGACTGGTGTTTTATCATCACTGTTAAGATAAAGAATGTTTACATCTAAGATCCCCTCGATCAGCAGACTGTTCTCCTGGGGT
>JBNMGK010000369.1:0-2786 GCA_050872205.1 Enterocloster sp. | reverse complement strand
CTTCCGTTTGAGCGTGTGATGCAGCCAAGATATGCCCTTGCTTCCACTACCATGAAGTCCATTAAAGAAGAGATCCTTGCGCTGATCCAGAAGGTAGATGAGGGACTGGCTATCTTAAATGAAGTGGACAGCCCTTATGCCGGTGATATGAAGAAAGTTTTTTTAGAGACTTATGATATCGGAGCGGCCATGGCAAAAAGAAACCAGTTAGAGGCAGAGGAACAGAACCGTAAGCTCTACCAGGAAGAACTGGCAAGAAGAAAGGCAGAGCAGGAAGCACAGAGAAAAGCTGCAGCTGAGAGGGTAATGGCTGCTGGAAGGCAGGAGCCGGTACAGGCAGCTCCGGCAGAACCGGTTAAGGCAGAAGAACCGAAGATGGAGACCGTGGAAGAGCCGGTCAATGTGATCGACTTCAGGGTTTATGCCACCAGGGAGCAGCTGATGAAGTTAAAAGGATTTTTAAAAGAAAACGGCATCCGGTTTGAACCGGTACCGAAACAGTAAGAGGAGGATGTAGAAATGGCAGTAGCAAACAGACTGGCACCGAGAACACAGAAGACAGGTTTAACTGCATATCTTACACAGGATGCAGTAAAGGATCAGATCAATAAGGTAGTAGGCGGAAAGAACGGCACACGTTTTATTTCCAGTATCGTATCAGCAGTACAGGCAACACCGGCCCTGCAGGAGTGTACGAATTCCAGTATCCTGTCGGCGGCACTTCTGGGAGAGTCATTAAACCTTTCCCCAAGTCCACAGCTTGGTCAGTATTACATGGTTCCTTATGATAACCGCAGCAAGGGAGCTAAAGAAGCTCAGTTCCAACTTGGATATAAGGGATATATCCAGTTAGCAACCCGTTCCGGCCAGTATAAGAAACTGAACGTGCTTTCTATCAAAGAGGGAGAACTGATCCGTTTTGATCCTTTGAATGAAGAAATCGAAGTGAACCTGATCCAGGATGATGAGCAGAGAGAAGTAGCACCTACGATTGGCTACTATGCAATGTTTGAGTACACTAATGGTTTCAGGAAAGCAATGTACTGGAGCAGGGCAAAAATGGAAGCCCATGCCAAGAAATACAGTCCTGGTTATAAACGAGATCTGGAAAAGGGGACAAGCTGGACTTTCTGGGCTAAGGATTTTGACGCTATGGCCTACAAGACCATGCTTCGCCAGCTGATCAGTAAGTGGGGCATCATGAGCATTGAGCTTCAGACCGCTATTGACTCTGATATGGCGGTGATCCGTGAGGACGGAAGCAGGGACTATGTGGAGACTGCGCAGCCGGATGTAGTAGAAGAGGCGGCGGTACCACAGGAAGAGAATGCTGCAGCTTCCGAAGAAAGCATCACTCAGGAAACAAACGATGCAGCGGCAGATTTCTTCAGCTAAACAGGTGATATGAAGGGAGGTGATTAAGGCATGGCGATAACATTTGACAGTATTGGTAATGGCGGGCTGCAGGAGAAGTTTAACATGGCTCTGAGACAGATCGGGAGAAATATCCTTGATCCGAACATGGATCCAGAAGCGGCCAGGGAAATGACGATCAACATCAAATTTAAACCGGTTGGGCGTGGGAACCTGAAAGTAGAGTATAACGTGAAGCCTAAGTTGGCTGGATTTAAGAAAGCTGAGACTATGTTTCTGGTGGGCCAGGACTCCAGTACAGGCCGTATTGATATGTCAGAGCCGGGAAGCAGGCTCCCACAGGTCAATCCTGTACAGGAAATCCCAGCAGCTGCTTATGAAGAAGTCAGCCCTGGCAGAAGGGTAGATCCGGAAACGGGTGAGATCTTCGAAGAACGCAGGACCGGGCCGATTGACTTAAGAAGACAGCAGGCATAATAAAAAGATAAATGAGCGAAGGAGAGAAAATCAATGTTAGAAGGCTTAAAAGATACCCTGGAGCATGTGGAAGATCTTGCCAGGGAAAATGCAAAAACAGAGGTAGTGGAGATCTGCGGTCATACATATGCCAATAAGGCGCTGAAAAGATATGATACCATCAACTATGCGGAGCCTGTAAAGGCAACTACCCTTTCAGCACTGGCAGATTACATCGTAAACTGTAGGGAAGAGTTTACAGAAGGCAGAAGAATGATCATCCATGTAGTAAGTCCTACCAAGGTCAGACTGATGTCTGCCCTGGATGCAGAACGTAAGAGAGAGGTCCTGTTTGAGACAAACGCTCAGATTTCCGATTTCCAGTTTGATGAATGGTATGACCAGGAAAGTTTTATGATCAACCTGCAGGCTAACTTTATACAGACACCGGATCTGGATGCAGTGGTCCTTCTTGCAGGAAATATTGAGAGAAAGAATGAGCAGACCTATTCCGATGACGGATGTACCCAGGTGGCAACCATGACCGTGGGAGTGGCGGCTAAAGCAGATGCCATTGTACCTAATCCGGTTTCTTTAGCACCTTACCGTACTTTCCAGGAAGTGGAGCAGCCGATCGGCCAGTTTGTATTCCGTATTGGAGACAGAGGTACACCAGAATTTAAGCTGGTGGAAGCAGAGGGCGGCATCTGGAAGACAGAAGCAGTAAGAAAGATCAAGGATTATTTGGAGTTAGTCCTGTCCGAACAGGATATGGCTCTTAGAAATCGTATTACCATCATCGGATAATTCGGTGTATTTGCAAAAGCTTGTTTTACTACCTTAATGGTCAGGATTATATGTCACGATATTAAATGACCAGAGGTGTTGTACCTGAAAGGGGCGGACCATGAACCAAATTCTCTGACCGCCGCCCCTTTTAAAAGAAAGATGAGGAT
>JBNMGK010000290.1:0-3822 GCA_050872205.1 Enterocloster sp. | reverse complement strand
GATGCATGCAGTGCCAAAATGGGCTTTTTATGGACAGGAAAAGGCAGAAGAAACAGTGGAAGCCATTGAAAAATTCCACCTGGAGCGGGCTTTTCGCATTATGCCTCATAAAACAGAAGGAGAAGGCCATTTTATGGCAGTCCTTCGCCGCAGGGAAGACAGTGAGGGATTTTTCGGCAAGCGCAGCAAGCCTTCTTATATAGATCCAAAGAAGGACAAAGATGTGGTGAAGGAGCTGCATTGTTTCCTGGATGAAACCCTGACAGAGCCGGAAATCTTAAAGAACAGGGAAGAATATCTTCTTTTTGGAGACCAGCTTTACCTTCTTCCACCTGAAATGGTCAGCTTAAAAGGCTTAAAGGTGCTCCGTCCAGGCCTTCATATAGGAACCATAAAGAAAAATCGTCTGGAGCCGTCCCACGCCCTTGCCCTCTGGTTAAGACCGGAGCAGGTAAAGGTATGGAAAGAACTGGCACCAGACAGTTTAGAAGCAGTGAAATATTTAAAGGGAGAGACACTGACCGGGGATACCGGTATGTCTGCTCCCTGTGAAAAAGGCTGGGTACTGATCTGTACAGGAAATGTAAGCCTTGGCTGGGGTAAAATGGCAGCAGGGACTATTAAAAACCATTATCCAAAAGGCCTGCGGTGGATGTAACTTGCAGCTTTTGGGCTGGTCCGTTGTCATTCCTTTACCAAAGCCGCCATATCTGCAGGAAGGGGAGCCGTGAAGCTTAAAGGTTCGCCTGTCAGTGGGTGGACAAAATCCAGACCATAGGAGTGGAGCGGCTGGCGGCTGATGTAGCGGTAGTCCGGGTTATAAAGAAAATCCCCGGGAAGAGGATGGCCGATATAGCTCATGTGGACCCGGATCTGATGAGTCCGGCCTGTATCCAGTTTCAGGCTGATATAGGAAAGGTCCTTTTCCTCATCATAGGAGAGCAGCTTATAATGGGTCCTGGCTGCTTCTCCATGTTCAAAATCAATACGGCGCAGAACAGTAGAGTCTTCAGCGCGTCCAATGGGGGCATCAATGATGCCCTCTTTTTCTGTTTTTCCGCAGACAATGGCCCGGTACTGTCTGTGGATCTGTCTGTGGAGCATCTGGTCAGATAAGATGCAGCCTGCAAGGAGATGCTTGGCGATGACTAAAAGGCCGGTAGTGTCCCGGTCTAAACGGTTGATCGCCCGGTAGACTAAGGTCTGGCCTTTGCTCTGGTAATACCAGGCAACGGCATTTGCCAGTGTGTGGTCAAAATGGCCCTGAGACGGGTGGATAGGTACACCGGCATCTTTATTTACCACCAAAATATCTTCATCTTCGTAAACAATATTTAAAGGAAGTTCTACAGGAACAATGTTTTGAGAATTTTCCTCCTCTAAAGTGGCTGTCAGGATCTCACCGGTTTGAAGCCTGTGGATCGTATAGGCAAGATCCCCGCCAATGGTAAGGCCGGTGGGAGAATTTCTCAGCTTTACTACCAAACGGTGGGAGTAGCCTTTGCTCCTTAAAAACTGTTCTACGGTCTTGCCCTGGTCTTTTTCTGTGATCTTATATTGTAATGTCTTTTTTATCATGTATGTTTTAAATTCCTTTTATTTTTTTGGATCCTGTTTCGTGGATCCCGTTTTAAATGTCTTCTTTTTGCTGGCAGCATGGTCCACAATGGCATTCTTTTGCAGAAAACTGGCCCGCTTGATGCTGTCAATGCCGAAACGGCTGCGGATGCTGTCTACCGTCTTTTCAAATTCCTTTTTCTTTTTGGCAGAAGCATCTTCAAACAGGCTCATCTGGCAGA
This sequence comes from Enterocloster sp., assembly GCA_050872205.1. Classification (GTDB taxonomy): domain Bacteria; phylum Bacillota; class Clostridia; order Lachnospirales; family Lachnospiraceae; genus Enterocloster. The sequence continues at coordinate 2,023 of JBNMGK010000290.1, read as the reverse complement.
AGCTGTCATCGGATATTTTTCCGGCCCGTAGTCCCATAAGACGCAGGGGAGTCATATCCCAGGACTCTTTTAAAAGCTTACAGGCGCATTCGAAAAGCCGGGAAGTGGAGTCAGTAGGCTCCCTTAAAGTCATCTGGTGGGACTGGTTTTTAAAGGACCAGTCCCGCAGCTCCACGCATACGCTGCTGCAGAGAACATGGTCTGCCCGCAGTCTGGCACCTACAGTCTCACAGAGAGACAGCAGCACCTGACAGCCTGTTTCGTAATCAGAAATATCCCTGGATAAGGTAATGCTGTTTCCATATCCTTTATTAATAGGCTCTTTTTCTGCAACAGGATCATCATCGATACCATTTGCATACTGATGGATCATCACTGCGTATTTTTCTCCTAAATGGGTCTTTAGCAGGTTTAAGTCGCAGCGAGCCAACTGGCCTATGGTACGGATGCCAAGATTTTCCAGCTTTTTCTGGGCAGATTGTCCTACACAGAACAGGTCCCTGATAGGAAGGGGCCACATTTTCTGTGGTATTTCCTGGGGAAAAAGGGTATGGCATTTGTCCGGTTTTTCAAAGTCAGAAGCCATTTTCGCTAAAAGCTTGTTTGGGGCAATGCCTACGTTGACGGTAAAGCCAAGTTCTTCCCGGATGCGGTTTCGGATCTGGTCAGCTGTGCTTAAAGGAGAGCCAAACAGGTGGATGGTATCTGTCATGTCCAAAAATGTCTCATCAATGCTGAATTTTTCATGATCCGGGGTATATTCCTCTAAAAGAGTCATCATTTTTCTGGAACACTGGATATAAAAATCAAAGCGGGAGGGCACGATCAGCAGGGCAGGACATTTTCGCAGTGCCTGGGAGATAGGTTCTCCGGTAGTCACGCCCTGTTTTTTAGCTAGAGTGGATTTTGCCAGGATGATGCCGTGGCGGGTGCTGGTGTCACCGCCTACTGCACAGGCAATGGTGCGCAGATCTGTATCCTGAGGATTTCTCTCAAGACGGTACACGGATTCCCAGCTTAAAAAAGCGGAATTTACATCAATATGAAAGATAAGGCGCTGTTTCGCTGTTTTCATGGACCGGTCCTCCTTCTGGAACATACTCCCAAAACAGGAGAATGCATGTTCTGTAAAAATCATAACACAGGGAGTAAGGTTCGTCAATTTTGGCATATCTGTAAATACCAGGGAATAGGATGAGAGAAAGAGCACTTTGGGGGAGATGCCCTTAAGGTGAAAGAGAAGAAAATGATTTTAAATGGCAGATCGTGGTGGCAGGTTCGCTGTCTGTTCCTGGTTTTTTCATTTTTTTATATGCTTACGTTCTGCGTGAAACCGTTGCTTGCAGAGGAAAAAGAAGAACTGGAGCTTTACTCCCAGTCAGCGGTTCTTATGGACGGGGACAGCGGCCGCGTCCTTTATGGGAAAAATGAAAAACAGATCCGGCCCATGGCAAGCACTACCAAGATCATGACCTGTATCCTGGCACTGGAGCTGGGAGATATGGAGGCTGCAGTTACGGCATCTTCCTATGCGGCATCCCAGCCCAAGGTGCATATGGGAGTGAAAAAGGGGGAGAAGTACCGTCTTGAAGATCTGCTTTACGGCCTGATGCTGGAGTCCTATAATGACGCGGCGGTGATGATCGCAGAACATATTGGAGGGACAAGGGAAGGCTTTGCCAGGCTGATGAATGAAAAGGCAGAAGAGTTAGGATGTAAGGATACCTGGTTTATCACGCCTAATGGACTGGATGCAAAAGAGGTGGATGAAACGGGAAAGGAACACATCCATTCTACAACGGCAGAGGATCTGGCAAGGATCATGGTATATTGTATACAGAAATCCCCTAAAAAGGAAGAATTCTTAAAAATAACCCAGACCCAGGACCGTACCTTTTATGATACGGAAAATAAGCACCAGATCCAGTGCAGGAACCACAATGCCCTTTTAACTATGCTGGACGGGGCCCTTACAGGAAAGACCGGTTTTACAGGGGGAGCGGGGTATTCCTATGTAGGTGCT
>JBNMGK010000451.1:0-1978 GCA_050872205.1 Enterocloster sp. | reverse complement strand
GGGGATAGCAGATAAAAGAGCCTCTGTATAAGGATGATAACGTTTCTCATACACCTGGTCATAAGCGGCGATCTCCACCATTTTTCCCAGATACATAACTCCTACGCGGTCGCTGACCTGGTAAACAACGTTTAAGTTGTGGGAGATGAAGAAATAAGTCAGTCCCAGGCGTTCCTTTAATTCCTGGAGCAGGTTTAAGACCTGTGCCTGGACAGATACGTCAAGGGCGGAAACCGCTTCGTCGCAGATAATAAGCTTTGGCTCCAAAGCCAGCGCTCTTGCAATACCGATACGCTGTTTCTGTCCGCCGGAAAGCTCATGAGGATAGCGGCTTAAATGATAGGTGTCAAGACCTACTAAATGAAGCAGCTCCTCGATCCTTGCATCTACATCCATGGAACCGGTCATATGGTGGATCTGGAACGGTTCCATAAGGATCTGGCGCACTGTACGTCTTGGATTAAGACATGCGGACGGATCCTGAAAAATGATCTGGGCTTTCTTACGCATCTGTTTTAAGGCTTTGCCTTTTAATCCGGAAATATCTTCCCCGTCTAAATAAACATGGCCGTCTGTAGCCGGGATCAGGCGGATCAGGGTGCGTCCTAAGGTACTCTTTCCGCAGCCGGACTCTCCAACCACACCGAAGGTCTCTCCTGCGAAAATATCAAATGAAATATCGTCTACGGCACGGACTGTGCCGGATTTTTTGTCTTTTCCTTTAAAATATACTTTTACATGGTCTGCGTGGACCAGTACGTCTTTGTTCTTGTTCTCATCAGCCATTGGTTACTGCCTCCTGACTTCCATTATCTGCCTGTGCATAGAGCCAGCAGCGTACCTGACGGTCTTCCCCAACAGAAAATACCGGTGGTTCTTCCTTGCGGCAGCGGTCGCAGGCCTTTGGACATCTTGGCCAGAAACGGCAGCCCTTGATGCGTTCTACCGGGTTGGGAACCATACCTTCAATGGTGGATAATGGTTTGCGCTCTTTGGTGATCCTTGGAATGGCGCTTAAAAGTCCCTGTGTATATGGATGAAGGGGTTCACGGAAAATATCAGCTGTAGGAGCTTTTTCTACGATGTGGCCGTTGTACATAACGATAACAGTGTCGCAAAGCTCACTTACCACTCCAAGGTCATGGGTGATGAACACAACAGAGGTGTTCATTTCCCGGTTCAGATCACGGATCAGGTCCAGGATCTGTGCCTGAATGGTCACATCCAGAGCCGTTGTAGGCTCATCGGCGATCAAAATCTGTGGCTGACAGGCCAAAGCCATGGCGATCATCACACGCTGGCGCATACCGCCGGACATCTGGTGGGGATATTCATAAGCACGGGCCTGTGGATTGGCGATACCAACGGCCTGCATCATCTTAATGGCTTCTTCCATGGCTTCTTTCTTTTGCATTCCCCGGTGAAGTCTTAAAGACTCTGCAATCTGCTTTCCGCAGCGGATAATGGGATTTAAAGAAGTCATAGGTTCCTGGAAGATCATGGAGATCTCATTTCCACGGATCTTCTGCATTTCCCGTTCAGAAAGCTGAACCAGATCTTTTCCATTATATAAGATCTGTCCGCCGGTGACTTTGCCCGGAGGATTGGGGATCAGCTGCATCATAGCCAGGGAAGACACGCTTTTTCCGCTTCCGCTTTCGCCTACGATGCCAAGCTTCTCACCGCGGTGGAGCGTATAGCTTAAGTGGTCTACTGCGTGTACCGTTCCGGCCATGGTCTTGAATTCCACACACAGATCTTTTATTTCAAGTAATGTTTCTGACTGGTTCATGGTTTTCTCTCATTTCTACAGGATTCTATGGGTAAACAAACCTATTATCCGACGATAGCATCCGGTGAGGATAATACGTTTGTCAGTTTAAAGCGACAAAGTATCAACGCAAAAAAAAATAACTATAAATAGTACAGATACAATTGTTAAGGCTTAGAATACCATATTTTCTAAGGAAATTCAACT
>JBNMGK010000423.1:0-2249 GCA_050872205.1 Enterocloster sp. | reverse complement strand
TATTTCCACTGCCAGGTCTCTGCGCCCTGTTTTTCCCAGCCTGCATAGGAAGGGAATACACACATAAGGCTCATCATAGCGGCTGCCGCTGCAACAACAAATTTCTTTTTCATAACTCATCCTTCTTTCCTGTTAGTGAGGAGGTCTGATTTCCCCTTGCATTTTGTAAAAATGTTCTATTTCATAGTACAATATATGGTTTCAAAATGCAAGGATTATTATGAAAATAAATAAAAAATGTGTTACAGTTCAGCCATGTAGCTGATCTATATATGAAAAACGGAGAAATTTTATTTTTTTAGAGAAGGACTTATCCACAGTTCCTTCTCTTTTTTCTTTCTCAGCTGACTTCAAAGTCAATAACCAAATATTTTTTCATTCTCAAGGGACACGGATCAACTTTTTTCGGTCAGTTTTGGGGATAGGAAGAAAAAAGTCCACTTAAAACAAGGGACATTATCCCCCGTCATTTTGCCAGTCCCTATTTTAAGGAGATTCGTATTTATAACGATTTTATGCTATGATGTTTTTATTATTGTTGAGGAGGAAACAGCCATGGCAGGCGGACATTATGACCAAAGCTTATATAATGAATTTGTGAAAGTCCTGGATCGTCTGGACTCCATGAAGAAGGAAACAGACCAAAAAATAGCCGGATTGAACAATGAAATATCTGACCTGAAAAAAGAAAACCAAAAGCTGCAGAAAGAAAATGATCTTCTGAAAGAGGATAACACCCGCCTGAAAAACCTGCTCAACCATGACAGCTCCAATACATCTAAGCCGCCCTCCAGCGACCAGAAAACGGGACGTGGGGCAAACAATTATAATAACCGGAAAAAGAGTGAGAAAAAGCCCGGAGCCCAGCCCGGTCATAAAGGCAGCACACTGTCCAAAGAAAAAGTGGAGGAAAAACTGGCCAGTGGAAAATACCTTCATGAAATAGAAACAATCGGAGAAGTATCCGGAAAAGATTATGTTATCCGCTATGTGATCGATCTGCGTGTCCAGCCAGTCATCCGTGAGATCAGGATCTATAAAGATGCGGATGGAAAATATCTGATCCCTGAGAGTTATCGCAGCGAAGTAATGTATGGTCCTACCGTCAAGGCACTTGCCGTGGATCTGTACAGCGAAGGAGTCATGTCCAACGACCGGATCGCAGCTTTTTTGAATGACGCATCAGAAGGATGCCTGGAGCTTTCGGAAGGGAGCGTATATGGATTCTGCCGGAAATTTTCCGATCTGTCAGAAACAGAGATCAGAAAGCTGGAAGAGCATCTGATCAACCAACCCGTAGTAGCAACAGATGCAACGACTGTAAGTTTAAATGGGAAGCAGAGCTATATCCGCAATATAAGTGATGAAAAGACGGTTGTCTACTATGGTATGGAAAAGAAAACGAAAGAAGCATTGGATGAGCTTCCTTTTTTCAGCAGTTATGCAGGTACGCTATTACATGATCATGAAACGGCCCTATACCGGTACGGGACAGACCATGCGGAATGCAATGTACATATCCTGAGATATCTGAAAAAGAATACCGAAGAAACAGGAAACCAGTGGTCAAAAGAACTGTCAGAGCTGTTATGTGAAATGAACAGGGAGCGAAAAAGACAAAAGGAAGAAGGAAGAAGGTGTTTTCCAGAAGAGAAAAAGCAGAAATACGAAAAAGAATATGCCGGGTGTCTGGAGAAGGGAAAGGAAGAAAACCATTCTACCAAACATAAATACGCAAAACGGGAAGAAAAGGCACTGTTAACCCGCCTGGAAAAATACGGTGAAAACCACCTTCTGTTTTTAAGACGATTTGAAGTACCCTTTGATAACAATATGTCTGAAAGGGATCTTAGAAAAGTAAAGAACCGTCAAAAAATGGCGGGCGGCTTCCGAAAAAGCCAAGGTCAAAAGATGTATTGCAGGATCCTGAGTATGGTAGAAACGTTAAAACGGCGAAAAATGAACCTTATGGTTCACATAAAACAGGTATTTATAGGAACACCGGCTATTTTTTAGCCGGTGTTAAAAGTATTGTTTCAACCTCATGGCTGAACTGTAACCAAAACTTTGTGGGGTCTTTGTGGGGCGTACAAAAAAGGCCACAGAGAACCAAAATTCTCTGCAGCCTCATTTTCTATTCAGGACACCTGATTAGTTTGCAAGCTTAGCTACGTTCAGCTTAACGCCTGGGCCCATGGTGGATGTAAGAGCTACGCTCTTGAAGTATGCGCCCTTAACGGTGCTTGGCT
>JBNMGK010000121.1:0-7161 GCA_050872205.1 Enterocloster sp. | reverse complement strand
GTAAACTTTGTGTATGAATAAGAAGCCATTTTTCAAAGAAAAATGAGCGGATTATGAATGTTTTTAGGATTGCGAGAGCACGCAGTGCGGAGCAATCCGGTATCATGAACAATTCAAAAACAGGAGGATATCATGGATATCGGCAACAAACTGAAAGAACTGCGTGTTTTAAAGGGTCTGACGCAGGAGGAACTGGCGGACCGTTCCGAGCTTTCCAAGGGATTTATCTCCCAGCTGGAGCGCAATTTAACATCCCCCTCCATTACTACCCTTATGGACATCCTGCAGTGCCTTGGTACCAGTATCGGAGAGTTCTTCAATGAAGCTCCTGATGAACAGATCGTATTCGGAAAACAGGACTATTTTGTAAAAGAAGACACCGAATATAAAAACGAGATCAAATGGATCATTCCCAATGCCCAGAAAAACACCATGGAGCCGATCTACATTACCCTGGAAGCCGGCGGTTCTACCTGCCCGGATACGCCCCATGAAGGTGAAGAATTCGGCTATGTTCTTCAGGGAACTGTGTCCATTCATCTGGGAAATAAGACTTATAAAGCAAAAAAAGGGGAATCCTTTTATTATACCGCTGACAAGACCCATTTCCTGTCCAGTAAAAACGGGGCAACGCTGATCTGGGTCAGCTCACCACCAAGCTTTTAATTAAAACGGGCGGTCGCAGATCGTCTGGGATCACCACACATACGAAAAAGGAGAACTGTATACATGAGCCAGCCATTGATCGATTTACAGCATATTTCAAAAAGCTTTGACGGGGAAATGGTCTTAGATGACCTGAACCTTTCTATAAAAGAAAACAGCTTTGTGACCTTACTTGGTCCCAGCGGCTGTGGAAAATCTACTACTCTGCGTATTTTAGGCGGATTTACCCCGCCTGATAAGGGAAGCGTTATCTTTGACGGCCAGGACATTACCAAACTGCCGCCAAATAAGCGCCAGTTAAACACCGTATTCCAGAAATACGCCCTGTTCCCACATATGACCATTGCAGAAAACATTGCATTTGGCTTAAAGATCAAAAATAAGCCAAAAAGCTATATTGATGACAAGATCAAATATGCATTAAAGCTGGTAAACCTGTCCGGTTTTGAAAAAAGAGATGTTACCTCTCTCTCCGGTGGTCAGCAGCAGCGTATCGCCATTGCAAGAGCCATTGTAAATGAACCACGGGTGCTGCTCCTTGACGAGCCTTTAGGCGCTCTGGATCTGAAACTGCGCCAGGACATGCAGTATGAGCTGATCCGTCTGAAAAATGAGCTTGGCATTACCTTTATCTATGTTACCCATGACCAGGAAGAGGCACTTACCATGTCTGATACCATTGTAGTCATGAACCAGGGCTATATCCAGCAGATGGGTTCCCCGGAGCAGATCTACAATGAGCCGGAAAATGCTTTCGTTGCCGACTTTATCGGTGAAAGCAACATTGTTCCAGGACTTATGATCCATGATGAACTGGTTGAGATCTTTGGTGCCAAATTTGCCTGTGTTGACAAAGGCTTTGGAAACAATAAGCCTGTAGACGTTGTGATCCGTCCTGAGGACATCGACCTGTTAAAGCCGGAGGAAGGCACTCTCCAGGGCGTTGTTACCCACCTGATTTTCAAGGGCGTTCACTATGAAATGGAAGTAACCACTCCTGACGGTTTTGAATGGCTGGTTCATTCTACCGATATGTTCCCAGTTGGCCAGCAGGTAGGCATCCATGTAGATCCTTTCGATATTCAGATCATGAATAAGCCTGCTTCTGAAGACGAGGAGGCAATCGGAGTCAATGAATGATGAAAAGAAATCCATGGCCTTAGGAAGAGCACTGCTCTCCGGCCCTTATCTGATCTGGATGATCGGTTTTACCATTATCCCACTTGCCCTTATTTTCTGGTACGGCATTACAAATAAAAGCGGCAGCCTGACACTGGCAAATATCACCGCTATTATGAGCCCGGACCACTGGAAAGCACTGTGGCTGTCTCTTGGACTGTCACTGGTGAGTACGGCTCTCTGTCTGATCCTTGCTTATCCTCTTGCCATGATCCTTCGTGGAAGAGGCAGCTCTGCCAGCGGCTTCATTGTATTTATCTTCATCCTTCCTATGTGGATGAACTTCCTGCTGCGTACCATGGCATGGCAGACCTTGCTTGAAAGAAATGGTGTTATCAACGGCATCTTAACCTGGCTCCACCTGCCAAAGCAGAACCTGATCAACACCCCGGCAGCCATTGTCCTTGGAATGGTATACAACTTCCTTCCATTTATGGTACTGCCTATTTACAATGTACTTGCAAAAATTGACGACAACACCATTAATGCTGCAAAAGACTTAGGCGCCAATACCTTACAGACTTTATTTTATATCTGGCTGCCACTTAGTCTTCCAGGTATCATCAGCGGTATTACCATGGTATTCGTGCCCTCCCTTACCACATTCGTTATCTCCGACTTATTAGGAGGAAGCAAGATCCTGCTGATCGGTAATGTTATTGAACAGGAGTTTACAAAGGGAAATAACTGGCACCTTGGAAGCGGTCTGTCTCTGGTCTTAATGGTATTTATCCTGATCAGCATGGCCATGATCGCAAAATATGATAAAAACGGAGAAGGGACGGCATTCTGATGACAAAAGGCAAAGAACGGTTTCGGAAGTTTATTTCCGACTTTTATTTAGTGATTATCCTTATTTTCCTTTATGCCCCTATCTTTACTATGATGGTCCTTTCTTTTAACCAGTCAAAATCAAGGACCCACTGGGGCGGCTTTACTTTAAGCTGGTATACACAGATGTTTCAGAGCCGGGCAATCATGTATGCATTATACACCACACTGTTAGTGGCAATGATCTCCGCACTAGTAGCAACTGTTATTGGAACTGTGACAGCTATCGCTATCAGCCATATGAAACCTGTATCCAAAAATATTTTTATGAGTATCTCCAATATTCCTATGTTAAATGCAGATATCGTAACAGGTATTGCGCTGATGCTGGCATTTATTGCTTTTGGCATTTCATTGGGATTTAAGACAGTTCTCATTTCCCATATCACATTTAACATTCCTTATGTTATTTTAAGTGTTATGCCCAAATTAAAGCAGACAGACCGCTCTACTTATGAGGCGGCCTTAGACCTTGGCGCATCTCCGGCTTATGCCTTTTTTGAGGTGGTTTTCCCGGATATCATGCCAGGTGTGCTTTCCGGTTTCCTGCTGGCATTTACCATGTCACTGGATGATTTCATTATCACCCACTTTACAAAGGGCGCCGGTATCAATACTCTGTCCACCCTGATCTACAGTGAAGTACGCCGCGGTATCCGTCCTTCCATGTATGCCTTAAGCACTGTTATCTTTGTGGTGGTGCTGGTGGTACTGCTTATTGCAAATTTCCGGAAAACACCGGAGAAAGACTAATATCGGAGACTGGAGGATCTAAGCTATCATGAAAATGCGTACATTCTGGGCTGCTGCTGCAGCTGCTGTAGGCTCCTGCGTGGTATCTATTGCTATTTTAGGAGTTCCCGGGGCAGAAAGAGGCGGCGGTACCTTAAAAGTATATAACTGGGGTGAATATATTGACGAGGATGTTATTACCCAGTTTGAAGATGAGACAGGTATTTCCGTTATCTATGACGTTTTTGAGACCAATGAGGAAATGTACCCTGTAGTTGAAGCAGGGGGAGTTAAATACGATGTAGTATGTCCTTCTGACTACATGATCCAGAGAATGATCGACAACAATATGCTGGCAGAGCTGGATTATGATAATATCCCTAATGCAGATCAGATCGGGGATGCTTACTGGAACATGAGTAAGGATTTTGACCCGAAAAACCAGTATGCGGTTCCTTACTGCTGGGGTACTGTAGGTATCCTTTATAATAAGCAGATGCTGGAGCAGTTAGGCGTTCCGGAGCCTACCAGCTGGGCCAATCTGTGGGACCCGAAGCTGGCTGATGAGATCCTGATGCAGAACAGTATCCGTGATGCCTTTATGTGTGCTTTAAAGCAGTTTGGGGCTTCTTTAAATTCTTCTGATCCTGAAGAACTGGCAAAAGCACGGGATATGCTGATTGAACAGAAACCTCTGGTACAGGCCTATGTTATTGACCAGGTAAGAGATAAGATGATCAACGGGGAAGCAGCAGAAGGCGTGATCTATTCCGGTGAGATGCTTTACATCCAGGAACAGATCGAGGAGCTTGGTCTGGATTATGACCTGGAATATGTGGTTCCGGAAGAGGGAACAACGCTTTGGATCGACTGCTGGGTAGTTCCGAAGAATGCAGAAAATAAAGAGGCTGCTGAAAAATGGATCAATTTCTTATGCCGGCCGGATATTGCAAAGAAGAACTTTGACTACATCACTTATTCCACTCCGAATACAGGCGCTTATGAGCTTTCTGATGAGGAATTACAGAATAACGAGGCTCTGTTCCCGGATATGGACTCTCCTGCAATGAAAAACAGTGAGATCCTGCGTTACCTTGGTGATGATACGGATAATATTTATAATGAAATGTGGAAAGAGGTTAAAGCCCAGTAAGTTTCATGCCAGAATTTATTTTTCAGGGAATTTTATCAATAAGGATTTATTGGGATTTCCATTACTTGTAAATATGATTTTTCTATGATAAAATTATTGTAATTAGTGGGAGCGTGTCTGAAAATTTTTGTCACGATTTTCAGATGCGCTCTACGGCTACTTTGAGTTCAAATGAAAGGGCGTGTTGTTGTGAAAATACAGGAATCTGCTGAAAATTATCTGGAGACCATACATATGCTCAGCAAGCATAAACCGTATGTGCGTTCCATTGATATTGCAAATGAATTAAGCTTTTCCAAACCAAGTGTCAGCGTTGCCATGAAAAACCTGCGTGAAAATGGCTATATCCACATGGATGACCAGGGCCACATCACCTTGACCCAGACTGGTCAGGATATTGCTGATAAGATGTATGAACGTCATATTATGCTGTCTAACTGGCTGATCTACCTGGGCGTGGACGAGAAAACTGCTGTGGAAGATGCCTGCAAGATCGAGCATGTACTCAGCTCCCAGAGTTTCCAGGCTATTAAGAAGCATATTACACAGGGAAATGAGCTTCCAGCTGATATGAAGGAAGAGGAATAACGAAAACGTCAATAAAATTTCTGAATATAAAAGAGGGATTGTTATGTTAAAGGATCTTGTGAAGAAATGTCGTTCTTACCGCCGTTTTTTTCAGGAGGTTTCTATTCCTTATGAGGACCTGAAGGATATGGTGGATACAGCCCGTCTGACCGGCTGTACGAAGAATTGTCAGGGACTTAAGTTTAAACTGATCTCTACAGCTGAGGAATGTGGAAAGGTATTTCCGTTTTTGTTATGGGCCGGTGCGTTGAAGGACTGGGACGGACCTGTAGAGGGGGAACGTCCAAGTGCTTATGTGCTGGTTCTTGAGGATCTTTCTATTGGAAAGAATCTGATGTGGGATGAAGGTATTGTTTCTCAGACGATCATGCTTTCTGCTGTGGAAAAGGGATATGGCGGCTGTATGATCGGAAGCTGCAAGCGGGCTGAGATCTTAGAGGCTGTTGGGCTTGATCCGCAGCGTTATGGACTGGCACTGGTGCTGGCTCTTGGTAAGCCGAAGGAAGAGGTGCATATTGTGCCGGTTGGGGAAGATGGCAGCACTGCTTATTACAGGGATGAGAAGCAGGTACATTATGTGCCGAAGAGAGAGTTAGAGGATATTCTGGTTTAGGATGTTTGAAAATTCAGGCGGTCACGGGGCGTGGCCGTCTTTTTTGTATATCTGGGCAGAATAAAAAGTTTTATTTATGGCAATGTCACCGTCAGGTGATACGTCCATTTAGAAAGGGGTATTACAGATATGATAGTTAAGCATATTTCTATTGATGTTACTTCTGAACAGACTGGAAAGCCTGTTTTTGGTGGTCCGGCGGATCTTACTGCTTATATTCTGGAGCCTGTGGAAGGGATCGGGGATAAAAAGCGGCCGGCTGTTTTGCTTTGTCCGGGCGGCGGATATCATAAGCTTTCCGTCAGAGAGGATCAGCCGGTTGTCATGAAGTATCTGGCCGCTGGTTTTCATGTTTTTGTGCTGCATTATAGTCTGGCTCCCAATGTGTTTCCCCGGGCGCTTATGGAGCTGGCACTTTCTATGAAGATGATACGGGAACATGGGGATGAATGGAATGTAGATGTGGATCGGATCGCTGTTTCTGGATTTTCTGCAGGTGGGCATCTGGCGTGCAGTTTGGGGGTGTTTTGGGATAAGGAGTGGCTGTGTGAGGCTTTGGGAGTGGAGCCGGAAATGATACGGCCAAATGGGATGATACTTTGTTATCCGGTTATTACTTCTGGGGAGTATTGTCATGCTGGATCCTTTGAGTGTCTTTTGGGAAATGAGGCTGCAAAGAAAGATGAGATACTTCGCCGGATGGTGTCTTTGGAGTATCAGGTAGGAACTCAGGTTCCGAAAACATTTTTGTGGCATACCTGGACGGATCAGTCGGTGCCGGTGGAGAATAGTCTGGCGCTGCTGCAGGCTTTGAGGAAGGCTGGAGTGAATGTGGAGGCACATTTGTATCCGGTTGGACCTCATGGGATCGCATTGGGGACTGAGGAAACCCAGGGGGTGAATGGGAAGTATTTGGAGCCTTATTGTGAGAGTTGGATTGGGTTGGCGGTGCGCTGGATCAAAGAACAGCTGTGAAAATGTGAATGCTGAGAAATAGGCGGTGTGAGGTTTTAAGTCGTGAAAGAAACGGGCTTACATTTCACTTATCATTGTCCGCTTGCTTTCGACATGCACCTGTTCGCCTGCATCGGACTGTGTCCGCTGCATTCGGACAGCTGCGCTCAAGATGTGGACAATCGATAAGTGAAATGACGCCCTGTATAAACAATGAATACGAATTAAAAACCCCTTTTAATCCATAGCGTTTTGAACGATGGCTGATAGAGTTTCCAGCATAACGCCTTTATCAAGGCTTATGGAATATGAATAATCCTTTGTATGCCAGATTACAAGATAATATTTATCATTGTTTCCTTTTATCGTAACATCAATACCATTTACAACCTTATCTAATACCTGGTCGTATTGGTTGTAATCGCCGGAAATATCATCTGTTCCC
>JBNMGK010000461.1:0-1919 GCA_050872205.1 Enterocloster sp. | reverse complement strand
GATGCATTAACCGATGCACTGGGTGATGCAGTTACCTTTGATGAGCAGAACGCACAGGGTGATTCCAACACCTGTTCTACCATTATCAACAGCTTTGTTTCCAATAATGTAGACCTGATCCTTGCAAACGCAACTCCATCTCTGCAGGCAGCACAGGCTGGAACCAATGAGATCCCAGTATTAGGAACCGCTGTTACTGAGTACGGTGTAGCACTTGGCATTGACGGTTTTGACGGTCTGGTAGGCGGAAACATTTCCGGTACTTCTGACCTGGCTCCACTGGATGAGCAGGCAGCTATGCTCCATGAACTGTTCCCGGATGCAAAGAATGTTGGCCTGTTATACTGCTCCGCAGAAGCTAACTCCCAGTACCAGGTAGATACTGTAAAGGCAGCTCTGGAAGAATTTGGATATACCTGCGAATACTATGCATTCTCTGATTCCAACGACCTTGCAACCATTACTACCAATGCAGCAAACAACAGTGACGTGATCTATGTTCCAACTGATAATACAGTAGCAGCAAACACAGAGATCGTTAATAATATCTGTCAGCCTGCAAAGGTTCCTGTTATTGCAGGAGAAGAGGGCATCTGCTCCGGCTGTGGTGTTGCAACCCTTTCTATCAGCTACTATGACCTGGGTGTTGCAACTGGTAAGATGGCAGTTAAGATCCTTACAGGAGAGGCAAATGTTTCTGAGATGCCAATCGAATATGCACCTCAGTTTACAAAGAAGTACAACAAGACCATCTGCGATGCACTGGAGATCACAGTTCCAGATGACTATGTAGCCATTGAAGAATAGTAAGTTTGTAAAGAAACTTTTAATGTAAAAAACTTTCGTGGCAGACACAGCGGGAAGAAGAATATAACTTCCCGCTGTATGCTGTTCTAAAGGGGAAAACAATGAATATAATGAGTTTATTAAATGCTCTTCCTGGAGCAGTGGCACAGGGCCTGATCTGGGGCATCATGGCTATTGGTGTTTATATCACATTTCGTATACTGGATTTCGCGGATCTGACTGTAGATGGTTCTTTATGTACCGGCGGTGCAGTCTGCATTATGATGATGTTAAATGGACAGAATGTATGGGTGTCCATGTTTGCAGCCCTTCTTGCAGGTATGGCAGCAGGCTGCGTGACCGGTTTTTTACATACGTTTATGGGTATTCCGGCTATTCTTTCCGGTATCCTTACACAGTTAGGACTGTATTCTATTAACCTGAAAATAATGGGAAAGGCAAACCAGGCGATCAATGTAGACAAATATGATCTCCTAGTTTCTCTGCGTTTTATCCGCAATGTGCCTCTCTTTAAAAATACCATCCTTTTAGTAGCTCTGATTATTATTGTCCTGATCGCCATTCTGTACTGGTTCTTTGGTACTGAGCTTGGATGTTCCATCCGTGCAACTGGCTGTAATGACAAAATGGCAAGAGCACAGGGCATTAACACTGATTTTAACCGTGTTCTGGGTCTGATGATTTCCAACGGCATGGTGGCTCTTTCAGGAGCCCTTCTTTCCCAGTATCAGGGCTTTGCTGATATCAACATGGGCCGCGGCGCTATTGTTATCGGTCTGGCAGCTGTTATCATCGGAGAAGCTATTTTTGGAAAGATCTTCAGAAACTTTGGCTTACGTCTTTTAAGTGTTGCCTTTGGTTCTATTATTTATTATCTGGTACTCCAGGTGGTTATCTGGCTGGGAATCGATACAGACCTGTTAAAGCTGCTGTCTGCAGCAGTAGTAGCTATCTTCCTGGCGATCCCAACATGGAAGGCGCGTTATTTTTCAATGGGTTCCAAAGGAGGTAAAGCCTGATGCTTCAGATCAAACATGTATCAAAAACCTTTAATAAAGGCACAGTAAATGAAAAACAGGCGTTAAGGGACTTAAACCTTACACTGAAAGAGG
>JBNMGK010000239.1:0-4642 GCA_050872205.1 Enterocloster sp. | reverse complement strand
CTGCGTGAAAAATTCGAGGCAGCCATGGAAGATGACTTTAACACAGCAGACGCTGTATCCGCTATTTTCGAGCTGGTAAAACTGGCTAACTCCACAGCAGATGCTTCCAGCACAAAGTCTTATGTTTCCTGCCTGTTAAAGACCATCGAACAGTTATGTGATGTTTTAGGCATCATCACAGAGAGAAAGACAGAAGTCCTTGACAGCGAGATCGAAGAGATGATCGCAGCAAGACAGCAGGCAAGAAAAGACAGAAACTTTGCCCTTGCAGACGAGATCAGAGGAAAACTTCTGGATATGGGTATTGTCCTGGAAGATACCAGAGAGGGCGTAAAGTGGAAGAGAGCATAACTTTAAAGGACTTTCTGGAATTTTATAAAAAGACAATGGAAATGGGCCCTGTAGATGCAGGGACTTATTCCCCTCTTGTGCTGGCATACATTGGAGACGCAGTCTATGAGGTGATGATCCGGGCAAAAGTGATCAACAAAGGCAGTATCCAGGTCAATAAGCTTCACAAAAGAAGCGCGGAGTTAGTAAAGGCCGGAACACAGGCGGCTATGATCCGTCTTTTGGAAGAAAATCTGACAGAAGAAGAACATGCCATTTATAAAAGAGGCCGCAATGCCAAATCAGCTACCATGGCAAAACATGCCACTATGGCAGATTACCGTACTGCAACCGGTTTTGAGGCATTAGTAGGCTGGCTGTTCTTAGAGGAACGCTTTGAACGCCTTACAGAGCTTGTAAGCCTGGGGCTTGTAAAGATCGGCGCATTAGAGACGAAAACAGTACCAGCACAAAAAGGAGAATCATAGATGAGATACGAAGAACTGACCATTGAAGGCCGCAATGCCGTATTAGAGGCATTCCGCTCTGGTAAGACCATTGACAAGCTGTTTGTATTAGATGGCTGCCAGGACGGTCCGGTGAGAACCATAGTCAGAGAAGCTAAAAAATACGATACTATTATTAATTATGTTGCAAAAGAACGCCTGGACCAGATGTCTGAGACAGGGAAACACCAGGGTGTCATCGCTTATGCGGCTGCTTATGAATACGCAGAAGTAGAGGACATGTTAAAACTGGCAGAAGAAAAGGGCGAACCGCCATTTTTATTCCTTCTTGACGGGATCGAAGATCCTCATAATCTGGGAGCTATCATCCGTACTGCCAATCTGGCTGGCGCACATGGGGTTATTATCCCAAAGCGCCGTGCAGTAGGCCTGACAGCTACCGTTGCGAAGACATCGGCCGGTGCGCTTAATTATACTCCGGTTGCAAAAGTTACAAACCTGACCGCTACTATGGAAGATTTAAAGAAGAGAGGTCTCTGGTTTGTATGTGCCGATATGGGCGGTGATGTGATGTATAAAATGAACCTCACAGGCCCTATTGGACTTGTAATTGGAAATGAGGGGGAAGGCGTCAGCAAACTTGTGAAGGAACACTGCGATATGGTAGCATCCATTCCTATGAAAGGGGATATTGACTCCCTGAATGCTTCCGTAGCAGCAGGTGTATTAGCTTATGAGATCGTACGTCAGCGCCTGGCTAAATAAAAAGCCCGGACTGCTTTGAAGGCACGGCAAAACAAGGAGTTGAACAGCTTTGAAAAGAACAAAAAAGATAACAGCTGCCTTACTGGCAGCAGCAACTGTAATAACATCAGGCCAGACTGCTCTTATGACAGGTCTGGCAGCACAGCAGACTTCCCAGACTACCATTGAAGACACACAGGTGCCTTTATACAGCAAGCCTGCAGGAAGCCATGTGCTTACACCCATTGCCTCCGGTGTAACGGTATATAAAAATGATAAAGCCACTTTGGATGCTTCTAATACAGCTTCCGGCTATATTATGGTGAAATATACCGGCAGTGTAGGTAAGATCAAGGTCCAGGTGACCAAAAGCGGTTCCGAGACCTATACATATGACCTGAACAGCAGCGGCACCTATGAGGTGTTCCCATTATCTGAGGGAAATGGCACATACCAGGTAAAAGTATTTGAAAATATCCAGGGAACTCAGTATTCCCAGGCATTCAGCCAGAGTCTGGATGTAAATATCACAGATACCTTTGGACCGTTTTTATATCCGAACCAGTATGTAAACTTTAATTCAGCCAGCGCAGCTGTACAGAAGGGCGCAGAGCTTTCCGCAGGCGCTACAGACCAGATCACCGTTGTTACAGATATTTATAATTATGTTATCAATAACCTGACCTATGATACAGCCAAGGCACAGTCTGTGCAGTCCGGCTATCTTCCTAATGTAGATGTGGTCCTGGCACAGAAAAAGGGCATCTGTTTTGATTATGCTGCCCTGATGACAGCTATGCTTCGTTCCCAGGATATTCCTACCAAACTGGTGGTTGGATATACAGGAAGCCTTTATCACGCATGGATCAACGTATTCCTGGAAGGCCAGGGCTGGGTGGACAATGTGATCTACTTTGACGGCCATGACTGGAAGCTTATGGACCCTACCTTTGCTTCCTCTGGAAAGCAGAGCCAGGAGATCATGCAGTATATTGGAAATGGTGCCAACTATAAGGCGAAATACAGTTATTAAAGGTTGATAAAATATGCATGTGAAAATGTATATGACATGAAACATAAAATGACCGGGGGAAATGCAATGGCAGAATTTGAGAAAAAAGATGAAAAAGCAAGACAGTGGCGCCCATATTCCTGCAGCGAACTGTCTGCTTTCTGCCTGCAGATCTCTCTGCTTCTGGAAGCTGCAGTACCTTTAGACGAAGGATTTTCCATTATGGCAGAGGATGCTGCAGACGAAAAAGAAAAGAAAATGCTTCTTTATATGGCAGAAGGAGCAGAACTGGGAGATCCCTGCTTTAAGGTGTTAGAGGATACAGGCGTATTTCCGGCCTATGTGATCCGAATGGCAAAGCTGGGACAGGAGACCGGTACACTGGACCAGATGATGAAGTCTCTTTCAGACTATTATGAGAAAGAAGACCGTCTCATCAAAGCAGTGAAAAACGCCGTGACCTATCCGGCCATGATGATCCTTATGCTTCTTGTGGTTTTATTTGTGCTGTTTGTAAAGGTAATGCCTATTTTCTCAAAGGTTTATGAACAGCTGGGAGCAGAAATGTCACCTGTAGCCCAGTCTGCAATCCGTTTAGGCGGCATCTTCAGCGGTGTGGCTCTTGTTTTAGCGGCTCTCATTGCAGTGGCAGTTGCAGGAATGGGTATTGCAACGAAAATGGGCATCCATGTAAACCTGATCCAGAATGCGATCCGCCAGGTAAAAAACCGCAGCAAGATCGCCCAGGCCATTGCAAAAAGACGTTTTACCTCTGTTCTGTCCCTGACCTTAAGAAGCGGACTGGAATTTGAAAAAGGCCTGGAACTGGCAGGCGAGCTGGCTGAAAATGATGTTATTTCAGAACAGCTGAAAAAATGCTCAGAAAAACTGGAACTGGGAGAAAGCTATTATGATGCTTTAAAAGAGACAGGCATGTTCTCCGGCTTTTATATCCAGATGATAAAAGTAGGTACCAGAAGCGGTCATCTTGACAGCGTTATGGAAGAAATATCTGATGATTACGAAGAAATAGCAGATACAGCTATTGACAGTATGATCGCAAGATTTGAACCTACTATTGTGGCAGTATTAGCTGTATCCGTCGGTCTGGTGCTGCTTTCTGTCATGCTCCCTCTTGCCGGCGTACTTTCAGCTATCTGATGCACCGGAGGAAACCTATGAAAATAAGAGTGAGTAAAAACAAAGAGGATAAAGGGGAGCTTAGAGGGCTTCTGTTATCCTTTTTGCTGCTTTTAGCAGCAGCTGCGGCTTTTGGAGCCGGCTCCCTGGGATTTTTAAACAGGACAGGGGAAAGAAACCAGGAAACACTGCGAAAGGCCATTGCAAGGGCTAGCGTACAGTGCTATGCCATTGAAGGAAGATATCCGCCCAGTGTGGAGTATCTGGAAGAAAATTACGGGGTCCAGATCGACCATAATAAATACAATGTATTTTATGACGGATTTGCTTCCAATATCATGCCGGAGATCACTGTGATCCCGGCAGAACAGGAGGACGCTGTAAAATGAAAGAAAAGACACAGACAAAGGGAACTGCCATAAGCGGTCTTTTTACCATGCTTCTGTTTCTTGTATTCGTTTTATGCGCCCTTTTTTCTGTCCTTATGGGAAGCCAGGTGTATGAAAATATCACAAAACGAAGTGATGAGAATTTTTCAGGCACAACAGCCTTAAGCTATATGGCCAATAAAATACGCCAGGGAGACCGGGAAGGCGCAGTAGATATAATTGACGTGGACGGAACTTCCGTTTTACAGTTAAAACAGCAGGTGGGGGATGAAATGTATCACACCTGGATCTACTGGAAGGACGGCAGTATCCGGGAGCTTTTTACAGATGAAAACAGTGGCCTGGGGCTTGATGACGGCCTTGAGATCCTTGAATGTGCCGGTCTTTCTATGGAAAAAGAGAAAAATGTGATCACGCTGCAGACGCAGGGAGAAGGAGCTGCAGGCTTAAAACTTTCATTAAGAAGCGGAGGAAAGGATACCAATGAGCAGAAATAGAGGGTCTGGTTCCGGACCGTTTTTAATGGAAATGGTAATAGCTGCCGGATTTTTTATGCTGTG
>JBNMGK010000519.1:0-1104 GCA_050872205.1 Enterocloster sp. | reverse complement strand
GCCTCAGAAGCCTTTGTTTCAGCTGCTGTAGTAGCGGTGCTGCCTGATGAGCAGGCTGTCATGGATAATGCCATCATGGATGCAATTGCTGCACATAATACTCTCTTCTTCATAATAAGTTTCCTCCTCTTAGAACTCACGAACCCCGCACTAGCGTGCTTCACTGCCTGCTATCCCAGGCGGGACCTTCGTTAATGTGCTATCGTTTTGACACGCTATCATGGTAGCACACTAAAGTGCTTTTGTAAAGAGGGAATTTTAAAAAGGTCCAGCCGACAATGTGGCTGGACCTTTTTCGCACGTATAGAGGGGGACGCATGCAAGTTGCAGTTACAGCTTATACACAACCTTCCCCTCACAAATAGTATACTTCACTCTCCCCATCAGCTCCGCTCCCAAAAACGGACTGTTAGTGGCCTTAGACGCAAATCCGTCTACCACCCACTTCTCATTTTCATCAAAGATCACAAGATCCGCTGCTGCGCCTTCTTCTAAGCGGCCGCAGTCCAACTTGTAAAGCTTTGCGGGATTTAAGCTCATTTTTTCCATTAACTGCATCAGGGTCAGATGTCCCGGTTTTACCAGGCTGGTGATGCCAAGGGCCAGAGAGGTCTCCAGGCCTGTGATGCCGCTTGGTGCCTCTGTCAGTGGTTTTTCTTTTTCTTCTTTGCTGTGAGGCGCATGGTCTGTAGCGATCATATCAATGGTGCCGTCTTTTAAGCCTTCGATGAGCATCTGACGGTCCCACTCAGTACGCAGAGGCGGGTTCATCTTTGCAAGAGTACCATATTTTAATACTGCGTCTTCTGTAAGGGTAAAATGATGAGGTGTTACTTCTGCCCATACATTGGCGCCCATTTTCTTTGCCAGACGTACCATTTCTACGGAATGGCCGGAACTGATATGCTGGATATCGATCCTTGCGCCGGTAGCCAGGGCAATCATGCAGTCTCTTGCTACCAGGGAGTCTTCTGCCAGTGCCGGTGAGCCGTAAATTCCCAGCTGGTCAGACACTTTGCCATGGTTGATGCCGTTCTGCCTGATAAAGGTCTTGTCTTCCTCATGGAAGCTTAAGACTGTATCCAGTCTGGCTGCCTCTTCCAT
>JBNMGK010000384.1:0-2611 GCA_050872205.1 Enterocloster sp. | reverse complement strand
GAATAAAATGGAAAATTAAATGAAAAATTAAATGAAAAAGGAAAGAGGCAACCGGCCTTCTGTCCTTTTTGCTGCCATGCATCTGGAAACAGTGCATATAGCAGATAGATATCTTCATATTATTTTCGCTGCTTCTCATACTCAGCCAGTGCGGATAATGCCTCACCAGAAAGAGGAAAGAGCACTGCCAAGTTAAAAATAGTCATCAGTCCGATGCCAACATCTCCCAGGTCCCATACCACTGTATAAGCCTGGATGCCGCCGATAAAAAGCATGATCAGAGCTAAAATCTTATAAAGAGTCTGCCATAACCAGCGGTTTCCAAAAAGATAGGCCACATTGGAACGGGCATAAAAGAGGATGCCCAGGAAGGTGGAGAAACTGAACAGCGCCAGGATCACAGCCACAAAGATCACGCCAAAGCTTCCAAGGTGGTAGTTCATGGCAGTCTGTAACAGCTCCATTCCCATAAGGCCCCGGGTCAGCTCTTCCGGGACCAGAAGAAGGATAAAGGCAGTACAGCTGCAGATTACAATGGTATCAATAAACACGCCTAAAGCCTGGATCAGTCCCATTTTAACAGGTTCCTTTTCATCAGCAGCTGCGGCAGCGCAGGGAGCAGAACCAGAGCCGGCTTCATTGGAGAAAAGTCCACGCTTTACACCGTTCATCAGCACAGCACCAAAACCGCCCCCAGCTACAGCTCGAAGACCGAAAGCTTCTTTAAAAATCCTGGAAAATACGCCTGGAAGCTGTCCAATATGGGTTGCGATGATAAAAATAGTAATAATAAAATACAAAGCTGCCATTACAGGAACGATAATATCCAGTGCTTTTACAGTTGCGTTTTTGCGCAGCACGATAATGGCAGATAAGATCACCAGGATCACAGTGGTGATAATAGGCGGTACGGAAAAGGCATTTTCAAAGGCAGAGGCAACAGAGTTGCTGATCACCTGGCTGATGCCGCACCAGCATAAGAGGCCTGATAAGGCGAATAACACAGCGATCACAGAATGATGCAGCTTTTTGCCCCGCACATTTTCTGCATAATAATGGATATAGTAGGCAGGTCCACCGTGATAGCCGCCATACAAAGGATCTTCTTCCTTGTGGATCTGGGCCAGCGTTGCTTCGATAAAAGCAGTGGCAGAGCCTAAAATAGCAGTCAGCCACATCCAGAACACAGCGCCTGCTCCGCCTGCAGAAACAGCCGCTACTACGCCAACCAGATTTCCCATGCCAACACGGGTGGCAGTGGATACGAACAATGTCTGTAAAGGTGACAGGCTGCTGTCATTTCCCTTCTTTTCGGCTAAAGAACGCACCATGTCCGGGAAAAGACGTACCGATACAAAATTGGTACGGAAGGTAAAATAAATGCCTGTGGGGATCAGAAGCAGTACCAGAAGGGGGATACCCATAGAAAACGCTCCTAATCTAAGGGTAAACAGATCACCCCACAGAAAACGGTAAACAGCTTCGATTATATGAACGATCATAACGTGTCTCCAGTCATTTTCATTTTTTGACCTGTTAAAACATTGAAACACACTTAAACGCTTTAAAGGGCCAGTTTAACTATTGTACACTGTTTTCAATGATTTGTAAAACTATAAAACAGTGAAAAGTGTCTATTATTGGTAACTTCTGGCTGTTTCATGGTATACCTTTGTGATCTCCTGAAGGATATCCATATGAGTAAAATCTTTCTTATATACGATCTTTGTTTCACGCATCATGCTTAAATTCTCAATGGGCAGAACTGCCATTTTTCCCTTTTTCTGTTCCCTTGCACAGGCACTTTGGGGCAGAATGGAAACGCCCAGCCCTTTTCGTACCAGATCCTTTATAGTGGCAATGTTGTCAACCTCCAGGGTGATATTAAAATTGTCAATGGAATCTCCGATACTTTTTAATGTAGACTCAAAAAGCATACGGGTATCCGAAGTTGGCAGGCGCAGGATCATCCGCTCCTGTTTTAATTCGGATAAAGTGACCATGGCCCGTTTTGCCAAAGGGTGCCGGATAGACATAACACACACCAGATAATCCGTAGCCAGCATCAGGGAACAGAGAGAATGCCCGGTTGGCGTTCCGTCCACAATAGCCAGGTCAATCTCATAATTGTCCAGCATATCATAAAGATTATTTATAGTATCCGTAATAATTGTTATTGAAAAATTATTATCAGCATTGCTGCAGCGGGCAAGGACTTCGGTGATCAGGTTGCTTTCAGAGGTGTGGGTGATGCCGATGCGGACTTTCGTCAGCTGTTTTCTGGAATTGTCGATCTCTGTTTCCATTTTCCCATATAAGGCTTTGATCCTTCGTGCATATTTTAAGACGATCTCGCCTTCTGGAGTCAGCATTAAACTGCCTTTTCCACGTATAAACAGGGTAACTCCCAGCTCTTCTTCCAGCTGGTTGATATGGTGGCTTACAGCAGGCTGTGTCAGGGAGAGAGAAGCAGCCGCTTTTGTAAAATTCTGATATTCAGCAACAGCTAACAATGTTTCTATTTTTGAACCAAGCATAATGCCTCCTATAACAAAAATTTATTATACATAAAAATAAAATAATTTGCTTTTATTGTAAAATAGTATATCAT
>JBNMGK010000143.1:0-6347 GCA_050872205.1 Enterocloster sp. | reverse complement strand
GGCCTACAATTTAAATCCATTTCGTACCTCATTTCTTTTTTCGTTTGCCACGATCCACTCACGGACAGGCGCTGACGCGCTCCACTGTCTGCTTTCGCAGACGGTCCGTTCGTTGATGGCGCAAGAAAAGCAAATGTCTGCTTCGCAGCCGCTTGTTTTTCTTTTGCGCACATCAGATTATATCATATTTTCTCTCTGTCTTACATTACTTTTTTTCTCCATATCCCCGGGCGGTCCACCTACACTCCCACCTCTTTCACCAAAAGCAGTCTCTGTCCCGCCTTGATCTGTTCCCCCGGAAGCTCGTTTGTAGTAATGATATTTCCCATAGTAGTATGGAACTTTTTCGCAATATCCCACAGGGAATCACCTTCCTGGACAATGTATCCGGCTATGCCGGGAAGTGCCTGCAACGCCTTCAGATCCAGTGATTCTTCTTTTACTCCTGTGATCACGTTTGCTGTTACCGGCTCTAATATCATAAAATCAAGGGCTGCCGCAGCCTTGATCTCTACTGTATCATTTCCGGTCATAAGGGCGGTCAGCTGCTCTAAGCCTGCATCCAGCTGATACACACTATTTTTTGTAATACCAGATGCCTGGGCACTGCATTTAAAAGGGATCTGCCGTGAAACAGAACGAACCGGAGTTTTGTCATCACTGGTAAGATAAAGAATGGTCACATCTAAGATCCCCTCGATCAGCAGGCTGTTCTCCTGGGGCTCTACCTCATCTAACTGGATGCTTCCCTGGGTATGGCAGATCTGTAAAATGCGCTCTGACTGCCCCAGATGTATTTTCTCCCCGATTCGGGGCTTACATACATTTTTTGCGATCAGCCGGTCATATTGTATGGTTTCTGTCTCCGGGGTCAGTCTGCTGCTGTTGGAATACATATCCTGGATCAGAGTTTCCTCTTTTTCTTCATATAACCGGATATCCAGATCCAGTACCACATCCACGTCCAGCTCCCGCATCTGCCCCTCTGCATCTGGTTTCACTTCTATCTCCCCGTGAGCCAGCCGTACAGACACCTGTGGGATCTGGCCTTCATGGGCCTGGGAGATCTCTATATCCCCGGAAAATGGCAACACCTCTTCCATCCACTGCACCGGCATGTTTTCTTCCTCTGTTTCATAGATAACAAACACATTTAACTGGCCTTCCAGATACAGACGGCCCTCTAAAGGCTTTACGGTCTGATTGCCAATATGGATCTCCTTCCATAAAAGCCTGGCAATATCCGGTCTTCCTCCTGTAACAGCTGTATTTTCCCGGATGCGGTAGGTATCTTTCCTGTGTAATGTCAGCACTACCGGTGAAATGATCCCGGTCTTTACCTCCGGCGCGTCTTCCCCTTCTTTTTCCGACACCATTCCCACAGCATTTCCAGGCATTTTTACATCATAGGCCACATTGGCATTTTCTTCTCCTTCTGCCCGTATCTCCACTGTGATCACTGCCTGGACTCCCAGCTTCCTGGAATTGATCATTTCTGCTTTCATATCTTCCAGGATCCAGCTGACCGTTACATCATCCCCCTCCTTAAGTCCCGGTACATTTACCGTTTCTTCAAAAGGGATGTTGCCTCCCAGAGTTTCCAGACCGCCATTTTCCTTCCTGTAAAGGACCGCAAATTCCATTTTCCCTTTTACAGTCATCTTTTCATCCTGGATCTTTCCATTTTCCCCAAGGATCCTTGCAGTATCTAAAATGACCTGATCCATATCCTCTAA
Organism: Enterocloster sp.; assembly: GCA_050872205.1. Lineage (GTDB taxonomy): Bacteria > Bacillota > Clostridia > Lachnospirales > Lachnospiraceae > Enterocloster. Next base: position 4,611 of record JBNMGK010000143.1, on the reverse strand, counting down.
TGTATCCGGAACGATAAAGTCTTCATCCAAAGTGATCTGGGTCACTGCATTTCCTTTCCACTGGTTCATATGTATCTGTTTCTTTATTAATTCCATAAAAAACACCTGCCGTTCTCATAGTCTTTTACGAAAGTCTATGCGGACAACAGGTGTTTTATACTTGATTGTGCTCATGCACCTTTACTGCTTCTCTAATTTTTCCTTTAACTGGCGGATCTCTTCTTCCAGCTGGGCCATGCGCTCTTTCATCTGCTCATATTCTTCCAGTGTCATGGTCTCTTTCCGTCTTGGAATGGTAACTCCGTCTTTTTTAACGGGTCTTGCAGGAATACCAACAGCTGTTACATTGTCTTCCAGTGGCTTTAAAAGCACTGCATTGGCAGCAATGGAGCAGTTATCACCTACTTCAAAGGCACCTAATATCTTAGCTCCGGCACCAACCATTACATTGTTTCCAAGAGTAGGATGACGTTTGCCCTTCTGGGTACCTACACCACCCAGAGTGACACCCTGATAAATGGTACAGTTATCGCCAACCACCGCTGTTTCACCGATAACCACGCCAGAACCATGGTCAATGAGAATGCCGTGGCCTAACTGTGCTCCCGGATGGATCTCGATCAGAGTAAAAAACCGGGCAACCTGTGAGATCAGTCTGGCGATGAAAAACATTTTATGCTTATAAAACCAGTGTGCAAACCGGTGCCAGATCAGTGCATGGATCCCCTGATACAAAAGTAAGACTTCCAGAGCGCTTCGGGCTGCCGGATCCCGCTCCTGTACTGCCTTGATGTCCAGCCAAATGTCTTTGAATATCATAATACTGCTCCCTTCCGAAAATCATTAAGGTTCAGTATAACACACAGTCTTTTCCCAGAAAAGAGTGCTCACGCAATTTTCTGCATTTTTTGTTACAGCCACAGCCAAACCGCAGCTATTTTTATCGGAACACAACCGGCAGATCCAGTAGTTCCGTCTTTACTACAATATAAGGACTGGAGCTTTCTGTTCCTGCATTTTCTCCTGTTTCCGGCCCCTTTAATTCCGTATCGATCACAATGGAATTTCCCGTTAAATACAGTTCATTCACACTGATGCTGTATCCGCCACCTTCCTGAGGTCCATATCCAACTGCTATGTACAGGTTTTCATCTGTAGAATAAGTCATCTTAAAAGGTGCTGATGTCTTCTGGGCGATCAGTGTCTGTAATTCCTGAGGCAATTCACTATCCGTAACCGGCGTGATGGTGAGATCCCGCACCTTTTCCTCTTTTTTGTCCAGAATGCTGCAGCCGGATAATACCAGACAAAGTGACATTATCCCGGCGCAGATGGTGCACAATAAACGCTTTCCCTTTTTCACAAAAAAATCTCCTGGATATACTGTTACAACAATATATCCAGGAGATTTTATTTCTATGTTTGTCTGTTTAATATTTATTAGCAGATCTTTCTGATCCAGCCTTCTGGAGCTTCGATGCGTCCCATCTGGATACCGGTTAAAGTATCGTACAGCTTCTTGATCACTGGTCCCATTTCGTCCATGCCGCTTGGGAAGCAGATCTCTTTGCCATGGTCTACAACCTTGCCTACCGGGGAGATAACTGCTGCAGTACCGCAAAGTCCGCACTCAGCAAAATCACCTAACTCAGACAGCTTAACAGGTCTCTGGGTAACCTTTAATCCAAGATAGTGCTCTGCAACGTATACCAGAGAACGTCTTGTAATAGAAGGAAGGATAGAATCAGACTTAGGAGTAACAACTTCTCCGTCCTTGGTTACGAACAGGAAGTTTGCACCACCGGTCTCTTCTACATAAGTTCTGGTTGCCGGATCCAGGAACATGTTCTCATCAAATCCATTTGCATGTGCTACTTCATGTGCATGAAGGCTCATTGCATAGTTCAGACCAGCTTTTACATGACCTGTTCCATGAGGTGCTGCACGGTCGAAGTCGCTGACGCAGATAGTGATTGGCTTAGCGCCGCCCTTGAAGTATGGTCCAACTGGTGTAACGAACATTCTGAACTGATATTCCTGAGATGGCTTAACACCGATAACAGGGCCTGAAGCAAACATATATGGACGGATGTATAAGGTTGCGCCGCTTCCGTAAGGTGGAACCCATGCTGCATTTGCCTTAACAACCTGATCTAATGCGTCTAAGAATTTCTCCTTAGGGAATACTGGCATTTCCAGTCTGGATGCAGAATCCATCATACGCTCTGCGTTCATATCCGGACGGAAAGTAACGATGCTGCCGTCTTCTGTTGTGTAAGCCTTTAAGCCTTCAAAACATTCCTGGCAGTACTGTAAGATACCTGCGCACTCGTTAATAGTAACATTGGAATCAGCGGTCAGAGTTCCCTCGTCCCATGCTCCATCTTTATAGTTTGATACATAACGCATATCAGTTGGTACATATGCAAAACCGATATTTGCCCAGTCAAGATTTTTCTTTTCCATGATCTTGTATCCTCCGTTTCTTCTTCTATTTCTATTCTTCCTGCTGTTCTGGCAATCGATTTCTACTTACCGGAACCTCCAAAACAGCTGTGTTAATTTAAAAACCATTATAGTCTCATTATTTTTGAAAATCAATGAAAATCTATTTCATCTGCTATACAATTCGTGCATATCTGGTATAACCGTAAGATTTAATAATTATTTTCCAGCGCCTTCTCCTGCAAAATACTCTTTTGTCAGCTTCACTACAGTTCCGGAAAGAAGGAACAGTGCGATCAGGTTTGGGATCGCCATAAGACCGTTAAAGGTCTCTGCAATGTTCCACATCAGCCCCAGATCTGCAGTAGCACCTAAAACAGCTACCAGGGAATATGCCACCATAAATGGCTTAATGACTTTCTCAGAGAATAAAAACTCAATACATCTTGCACCGTAAAGTCCCCAGCCAAGAATGGTTGAGAAAGCAAAACAGCACATGGCAACTGCGGTAAAGACGGATACCCAGCTTCCATAAACAGAGATGAAGCCCTGGATGGTCAGCTCTGCGCCTGCTGCCTGTCCGTAGCCTACCGGTACCTGGCTGCAAAGGATAACAAGTGCAGTTAAAGTACAGATCACAATGGTATCCGTAAATACTTCAAAAATACCAAACATACCCTGTTTTACCGGTTTTCTGGTATCTGCGCAGGCATGGGCGATAGAGCCGGTACCAAGACCTGCCTCATTGGAGAAGATACCTCTGGAAACACCTTTTTTCATACTCATAAACAGGCTTCCCACTGCTCCCCCTGTTACAGCTGCTGGCTGGAAAGCACCTTCAAAAATAGCCTTAAATACAGCCGGAAGGTTCTGGATCCTGAACAGAACAATGCCTAAAGATAACACGATATAAAGCAGCGCCATGAAAGGGACCAGCTTCTCTGTTACCTGACCAATACGCTTTACACCCCCTAAAAGGATCAAAGCTACCAAAGCAGCAATGATGATGCCCTGGATCAGGTTGGAAGTCTTTACTGCCCCTTCTGAGATCAGTCCGCAGCTTAAAAGAGCAGAGTTTACAGCTGTAGTAATAGTATTAACCTGGGTAGCATTTCCTGTACCAAATACAGTGAGCACGCCAAAGGCAGAAAACAGAACCGCTAAAAACTGCCAGTTCTTGCCAAGACCATTTTTAATATAGTACATAGGACCGCCTACCAGATCACCTTCTTTGTTGGTCTCACGGTAGTAAACGGCCAGAGTTACCTCAGCAAATTTAGTACACATACCAAGTGCAGCAGAGACCCACATCCAGAACACAGCTCCCGGTCCTCCGATGGCAATAGCTCCTGCTACGCCGGCAATATTTCCCGTTCCAACAGTGGCCGCCAGCGCCGTACACACCGCCTGAAATGGAGTCAGCGCTCCATCAGAAGCATTCCGCTTACGGAACATCCTTCCAATGGTAGTCTGGATGGCATAGGGAAACTTGCGGATCTGCAAAAAGCCGGTGCGGCAGCTTAAATAAAAGCCTACGCCGATGATGCAGACCATTGCAGGGACACCCCAGATAAAGTCATTTACGATCTGGTTGATAGATTCAATGGTACTGAGCATGGATCATTCCTCGTCTTTCTAAATCAAAACTGATCAAAACTTAATTTCTTTTCCTTCCAGACGCCACTGTCTGAATTCTGCAGATGCAGACAGAAGAAGGTCGGAAGAAGAGTTTAATGCTGTCTCTACAGAGTCCTGGATCACACCGATAATAAAGCCGATACCTACGATCTGCATGGCAATGTCATTGGAAATACCGAAAAGTGAGCACGCCATAGGAATCAGAAGCAGGGAACCTCCTGCTACACCCGATGCTCCGCAGGCAGATAAGGTTGCCAGGATACTTAAGATAATGGCACTTGGAATATCAACTGCGATACCTAAGGTGTGGGCTGCAGCCAGTGTCATAACTGTAATAGTGATCGCAGCTCCGTCCATGTTGATGGTTGCTCCCAGTGGAATAGTAACAGAATATGTATCCTTATCCAGTCCCATTTCTGCACAGGCTTCCATATTAATAGGAATGTTTGCAGCAGAACTGCGGGTAAAGAATGCGGTAATGGCACTCTTCTTTAAGCACTTGAAGATCAGCGGATATGGATTCTTACG
>JBNMGK010000253.1:0-4270 GCA_050872205.1 Enterocloster sp. | reverse complement strand
GGCACACTGCGGTAAGGTCCTCTTAAATAAGGGATGATGCAGTAAGTACAGCGCTTGTCACAGCCTTCTGCGATCTTTAAGAACGCATAATGTCCGCCTATGGTCATAACACGCTTTTTGGCCTGCTCCGGCAGTTCTTTTAAGTCATGGAAACAGGAAATATGCTCTTCTTTTGTTTCTTTCTTTTCCCCGAACAGACGGGTCAGTACATTTCCGATCTCCTAATAAGAAGTAGTTCCCAAAATAGCGTCTACTTCCGGGATCTCATCAACGATTTCCTGCTTATAACGCTGTGCCAGACATCCTGCTACGATCAGAGCCCGGCATTTTCCCTCTTCCTTGTAGCGGGCCATATCTAAAATGGTATTGACGCTTTCTTCCTTTGCATCGCCAATAAAACAGCAGGTGTTAATAAGAATAGCATCTGCCTCTGTCTCATCATCTGTAAAGGACACGCCCAGTCCGCCTGCTACGCCTAACATCTTCTCTGTATCTACCAGGTTCTTATCACAGCCTAAAGATACACAAAATAACTTAATTTTTTCCATATAATAAAATCTGCTCCTAAACTAAATCTGTATTCTCATCCTGTTTTTCTTCTTTTACAAGAAAAAGCCATCTCTTGCACCTGGCGCCCCGGCTTTTCCAGCGGTGCTTTGATGCAGCAGACGGCTTTTTCCTAAAGTCTTATGCCTGTTCTTCGGTTGTATCCAGTTCTTCCTCAGCGGACGGTTCCTCTTCCGGAAGGATCTTTACCTTCTGCTGATACAGCTCGTCAATAGCAATAGATAAAGGTTTCTTTCCTGCGGCACCTGCAACCATGGCGTCATCCCCTGCGATCAGCTGTCTTGCACGCTTGGAAGCTGCAATGACGATAGAATAACGGCTCTGAACAACAGGCTGCTCACCTGGTTCGATATCTTTGTTTACAACGTTGATCAGATCTGTGTATGATGGATGTAACATATTACATTCCCCTTTCAATGTGGATTTTATAGTGTTTTTGTTTTTTATTTCAGCTCATCTAAATGATACAAATCTTCCCGCATCTTACTTAAGAAGTCCAGATGATAGCAGGTCTTTCTGTGCTGCAGCTGGATCAGATTGTGCATCTCTTCTACGCAGCGGTCCAGATCATCATTGATCAGCAGATAATCATAGGCTTCCATGCCGGAAGCTTCCTCTGCCGCACGGGCCAGTCTGGCATTGATGACTTCCAGGGTTTCTGTGCCTCTTCCTACCAGACGCTTGCGAAGCTCCTCTGCACTTGGTGGAGTTACAAATAACAGCAGGGCATCCGGGAAACGCTTTTTCACTTTCAGAGCGCCCTGGATCTCGATCTCTAAGATCACATCTTTTCCTTCTGCCATTTTCTGCTCTACATATTCTTTCGGTGTGCCGTAGTAATGATTTACATACTGGGCATACTCGATCAGCTTCTGCTCATCCCGCATTTTTTCAAACTGTTCCTTAGAAACGAAAAAGTACTCTTTTCCGTCTGTCTCCCCTTCTCTGGGAGCTCTGGTAGTAGCGGATATGGACAGCGCGTAATTGTCATACCGCTTTAACAGTTCCTTCATCAAAGTTCCTTTGCCTGCACCGGAAAAACCGGATACAACGACTAAAATTCCCTGACGATTCATAAAAAGCCTCCTGCCATTTTTATTCAGTGAAAATTTTTATTCAATATTCTGGATCTGTTCTCTTACTTTTTCAATCTCTGTCTTTAAAGCAATGGCTTTATCTGAAATAGCAAGGTCACTGGACTTGGAGAGAATGGTATTTGCCTCTCTGTTCATCTCCTGGGCAATGAAATCCAGCTTGCGTCCTACGCTTTCACCGGATAAAAGCTCTCTTCTTGTATTTTCAATGTGGCTTCTTAAACGGACGGTTTCTTCATCTACGCAGATCTTATCTGCATAGATCACAACCTCTGCTGCAATACGGCCTTCATCCATAGGTGTGCCGTTTAACAGTTCTTTTACCTTATCTTCTAACTTCTGTCTGTATTCCTTTAAGATAACCGGGGAACGCTCTTCAATAAAGTCCACCAGCTCTGTCATATAATCCAGCTTGCCTAAAAGGTCTTCTTTTAAGTGATTTCCTTCTACTTCCCTGGAAGCAACAAACTTCTTTGCAGCCTCTTCCAGTGCAGCTGAAAGGATCTCCCACAGGTGTTCTTCATCGTCTGGAACCTGTTCCATAGTCAGGACTTCCGGGCATCTGGAAAGAGTGGATACCTGGATATCATTGCGGATACCAAATTCCTCTTCCATCTTTTTGAAATAATCCATATATTCCCCAGCTAAAACCCTGTTATACTTCAGGCACAGATTGCCTTCTGTATAGTCTTCATAATTGATAAAAAGATCCACTTTACCTCTCTGGATGTACTTCTTCAAAAGGGTACGGATCGCAGCCTCAAAATAATTGAATTTTTTCGGCATCTTGATGCTTAGATCCAGGTATCTGTGGTTTACCGCTTTCATCTCTACAGAAATCTTGTATTCATCCGTAGCATTCTCGCATCTTCCGAAACCGGTCATGCTCTTTAACATATGAATGCCTCTCTTTCGTTTTCCTATATAATAATTCCTATATAATCTTATACATTATAATTCATCAGGAAAAGCAAGTCAACTGAAAATGCAGTAGCGCAGCCGCAGCCGTTTAAAAATTTCCAGTTTTTTCCTGCTATCACGAATCTTGATCAGAAACTGGTGTAACAGCCTTACTTCATATTCCTCCAGTTCTTCCCCGCCATATACATATTTTTCCAGAAGTTCATTGACTCTTAAATAAAGACCGGCATTCATTTCCGGCAGTATTTCTTCCATGCGTTTCTGGATCTGGTCACTGTCAAATCCTGGCTGCATGGTTATCCCGAAAACAAGCAGATGCCTGTATATCATCTGAAATAGAAAATCTGCCCTGGGATTGCTCCTGATCCTGTATTCGTAATACATCCGGCGCAGCTCTAAAACTGCAAAAATCAGTTCCAAAAGAAGCAAAAGCAGGATAAGCAGTCCCCAGCCTATCTCTTTTTTATTTTTTACAGGCTGTTCTGCTTCTCTTCCCTGCTGTTCTCCACCAGGGAAATGTTTCTTTAAGTTTTCTGCTTCTTCTCCGTCTGTTTCAAGGGCAGCCACCTTGCGCACCTGTCCTGGTGCCTGAGCCATATTTAAAAGAGCAAAGGTATCATAATAATACCCTGGTGTCATGTCCACTGGCAGCCAGCCCATGCCGTCCATATATACTTCCACCCAGGCATGACTGTTATAGGAAGAAAGATTGATCCAGTCCCCATGAGACTCTTCTGCCTCTTTACTGGTAAGAAGATATCCTTCTGCGTAACGGGCCGGAATGTGAAAGCTTCGCAGCGCCATAACAGAGGCCGATGCATAAAATGCAGAATTCCCCTGGCATTCTCCCCTTAAAAAGGCCCTTAAAAGCTGATCCTCCGGCAGATCCCCGGCATCCAGGCTGCGGCTGTAATAGGTATTTTCTTCCAGTACTGTACGGATCTTCTGTACTGCACTGTATACACTTAAATCGCCTTCTTCACTGTCTTTGTGGAACATATCTGTGATCAGCCCGGAAAGTCCGCTGTCCACTCCCACATAGTTTTCATATACAAAATCCCGGTATACAGCCTCCGACTCCATGTATCTGCTCTGCTCCTCTGTTTCAGGGAACGCAGCCCATGCGTCCAGTCTCTGTAATTCTCCCGGCATATCCGGTGACAATTCATCAAACTCATAATTTTCAGCGCCGAAAAAACGGGTGGAACGGCTTCCTTCGTCCCGTTCGCCAGTGGAATTTTTTACACTTACAGCAGAATAAGGTTCATAGATCTGCTTCCTCTTGGCTCCGGTATTTACTACCTGTACGTGATTCATCCATGGGGCGTTTTCCGGAAGTTTTCCGCCACTTCTTCCTGCCTCTTCATAGGTAACATACTGATGTTCCGGTGTAAAGCCTCTGCCCTTTAACCACTTTAAAAATCCCCAGCGGTTTCCACCGTATGCTGCCTTTGAAAGGGGTTTCCAGCTGTCATTTTCATAATCAGAGCCTGTATATCCTTTCAGATATAATGCCTTGATCTGCTCTGTTTTCACATTAAGTCTCACTTCGTTTCCCTGTTCCAGGGATGAAGCCAGTTTTAAATTGCCATCCGGCATAGAGTCTTTTCCATAACGGAAATGCTCCACTATCTGCGCGGCCTGCTTTTTGCCATCTAATACAGTCTGTGAGTATTTACCTCTTGTTC
>JBNMGK010000468.1:0-1839 GCA_050872205.1 Enterocloster sp. | reverse complement strand
GAGCTGATCTGTATGATCGCGGCAAAATTAAAACAGTATGAGGCAAAGAACGTGGTAGTGGACCCGGTCATGGTGGCTACCAGCGGTGCAAGACTGATCAGCGAGGATGCCATTGAGACATTAAAGGCAGAATTATTCCCTTTGGCAAAGATCCTTACACCAAATATCCCGGAAACAGAAGAACTGACCGGTATGAAGATCACCAGCGCTGCAGATATGGAAGCAGCAGCAAAGAAGATTTCTGAGACTTATCACTGTGCGGTCCTCTGCAAAGGCGGACATAAATTAAACGATGCAAATGACCTACTTTGGAGTGAAGGAAAAGGCCGCTGGTTTGCTGGAAAGCGCATTGACAATCCAAATACCCATGGAACCGGCTGTACCTTATCATCTGCCATTGCTTCCAAACTGGCAAAAGGTTTTGACCTGGAAACAAGTGTAGAGCGTGCAAAGGACTATATCTCCGGCGCACTGGCAGCTATGCTGGATCTTGGAAAAGGCAGCGGACCTATGGATCATGGGTTTGCCATTGATAATGAATATACAAGGGAGGCAGAATAATTATGGAAAGAAGAACCTCTCTTTTTGACAATGGCCTGATCTGGTTTGGCGCAGGTGTTTCCCTGGCAGAGATCCTGACAGGTACCTATTTTTCCTCTTTAGGCTTTGGAAAAGGCTTTGCAGCCATTATCGTGGGACATGTGATCGGCTGCGTCCTCCTGTTTTTAGCAGGCGTCATTGGCGGAAAGAGCCGTTTAAGCGCCATGGAAACAGTAAAAAGCAGCTTCGGCAGCAAGGGCGGTCTGTTTTTCGCCTTGTTAAATGTATTACAGTTAGTTGGCTGGACTGCCATTATGATCTATGACGGCGCTCTGGCAGCAGGAGGTATCTTTTCATCCGGACACTGGATCTGGTGCCTGGTCATTGGCGCTCTGATCGTTGTGTGGATCATGGTTGGCATTACCAATCTTGGAAAGATCAATACCGTGGCAATGACCGCCCTGTTTTTACTGACACTGGTGCTTTGCAAGGTTATTTTCTTTGGTGGAAATACCGTTCTTTCACAGCCAGATGACAGCCTTTCCTTCGGCGCTGCAGTAGAACTGGCAGTTGCCATGCCATTATCATGGCTGCCGCTGATCAGCGATTATACCAGAGAAGCTGAAAAGCCGGTAGCTGCAACTGCAGTCAGCGCTGTTGTATACGGCCTGGTAAGCTGCTGGATGTATGTGATCGGTATGGGCGCATCTATCTTAACCGGTGAGTCTGACATTGCCCAGATCATGTTAAAGGCTGGTTTAAGCGTGATCGCACTGATCATTGTAGTATTTTCAACTGTTACCACCACCTTCCTGGATGCTTACTCCGCAGGTATCTCCAATGAGTCCATTTTCCCGCAATTTAAGGGACAGTATGTGGCTGTTGCAGTGACCGTTGTAGGAACCATTGGAGCCATTGTATTCCCAATGGATGACATTACCGGCTTCTTATACCTGATCGGTTCCGTTTTTGCCCCGATGATTGCTATTCAGATTGCAGATTACTTTATCTTACACAGAGACAGAAGAAGAACTGCATTTGACACCAGAAACCTGGTGATCTGGGTCATTGGCTTTGTCCTGTACCGCATTCTGATGAATGTAGACCTGCCGGTTGGAAATACACTGCCGGATATGATCATTACCATTGTGCTGTGCCTGATCGCAGGCGCTGTGTTACATTAAGATTATAGAAATATCTGATGCCTTTGGCCGGGCAGCAGATCCGTATTCCTGCACTGTAACAAACATAAGAAAATCCCCGTGTCTGTGCATATTCATACATAGACGCGGGGATTTT
>JBNMGK010000472.1:0-1805 GCA_050872205.1 Enterocloster sp. | reverse complement strand
TTGGCATACATACAGAGTTTAACTTGGTCAGCTGACGAAGAACGGCTGCTGCGCCAGGTACGAAAGACTGTACCAGGATAATAGCACCAGAAAGTACAACTACCATCTTGATACCATTGCTGTATACACCGTATTTATTTTTCTTTCTCAGTGCAGCTGGAATGAACTGCTGGGTATTTTCATTATCCAGAAGCATACGCAGCGGTGCATCAATACTTAATACCAGGATAGAAAACTGGCTAATCACGTTACATAAAGCATAAATGATCAGGAAGGTATCACCTACATGGTAATACTGTCCCAGCTTCTGGAATGCCCAGTAAGAGCCGTTTGCCACGTAAGTATTGAAGGTCTCTTCGCTGCTGTTGATCACGGCCGGATCAAACATGCGGCTCATAGCCAGTGTTCCAAGGATCGCACATACAACTACCATTCCGGCCAGCGCGATCATTCCCATTGGGAAGCCCTTACTTGGATTTTCTACCTTGTTTACATATGGGGAGATCTTCTCACATCCACCTACTGCAAATACCAGGATAGAAATAGATGTAACATATCCCAGGTTAAACTGTGGGATCATGTTTCTGAATGAGAAATCTGCATGTGTATACTCTGCTGCTGGATTAATAACAGGTGCAGCAAACATCATAACAATGTATAACAGGGACATAACAAAGGTGGTAGTTCCTGCTACAGTCAGCATTTTCTTCAATGGATTTAAACCTCTGCTGGCTACATAGCATCCGATGAGGAACACGATCAGTGTTGCCACCTGGATCATATGGGTCGGCAGAGTATCATAGGTTTCCGCATTGCGGAAGATCGCCCAGCTTAAAGCCTTTAAGCCGCCGCTGGATTTGCTGGCAATGTAGGTGATATGACATGCCCAGTAGGTCCAGCCTGCATAATAAGCTAACTTTGGTCCGGTAGTTTCATACAGCCATCCGCTGACACCGCCGCCGGTTGCCTTAAAAGCAGAACCCAGTTCACCTACCATCAGTGCGTATGGGATGAAATACAGGGCAAACATCAGTAACCAACTGAGAATGACCTGAACGCCGTTAAAGTAAACGAAGCCATTTAAAATGTTGCCGAATCCCCATACAGTTGAGAATGCCATTAACGCAAGGGCACTCCATGAGATCTTGTTTTTGTCTGACATACGTCTTCTCCTTTTCTATTGTATGTTGTAAGTTACTTGCGAAAAACGGGCTTCGCCTGAAGCGGCACCTGTTTTCACAGTGCTCATTCTATCTTACCTGTAATTTCAAAGATTGTAAATAGTTAATTGTAGATTGTTGACAATCATAATGATATTGTCCATTTGCTTGCAACTTCTGCTAATCCCATATAAAATAAAAGTAATACACTGAAAGGACAACTGCTTTATGGAAATCTTAAATGAAATACAGGACAGCGTGATCTTATACGCCAATATCCTTTCCCAGATCTTAAAACTGGATGTGACGGTGGTAAACAGCCAGCTGATCCGCATTGCAGGAACCGGCCGGCTGGCTGCTGAGATCAACTCCAGTATGTATGGGGAATCCCTGATCTTTCAGACTGTCCTGAAAACAAAAAAGCTGCAGGTGATCGACCAGCCAGGTATTGATCCTGTCTGCGGTCCCTGCGACCACAAAGATACCTGCAAAGAACGTTTCCATATGAGCGCCCCTATTATGGAACAGGGCAAAGCAGTAGGCATCATCGGCTTTCTCTGTTATACAAAAAAGCAGCGGGAGCATGCCATCCGCAACCGTCAGGTCTTTATGGAGCTGCTCCAGCAATTTGCCGACCTGATCTCC
>JBNMGK010000424.1:0-2246 GCA_050872205.1 Enterocloster sp. | reverse complement strand
GTTCTGAAGTGGTTCCTGTATTAAAAGCCCAGGGAAATGAATGCTGGGAAATGCGAAAGAATGCAGCCAGACAGTTAGGAGAAGAAGCCAGCACCAAGATACTGATCCCATTAATGATCATGTTTATGGGGATCGTGCTGATCGTATCTACACCGGCGGTTTTAAGTATGACTTCCGGGATGTAGGAGTGCAGTGAAAAATAGTTAAATTTATCCTGTAATAGGGGTATTTTTATAAAATTTATGAAGGAGGTAGAAGTATGGAAATGCTGAAACGCTTTTACAGCGAAGAAGAAGGAATGGGAACTGTGGAGATTGTTATGATCATTGCGGCTCTGATGTGTATTGCGCTGCTGTTCAGAGAAAAACTGGGTACTTTTGCAAAAAATTTAATGGACAAAATTTTTGATCAGAGTTTCGTTGAAAATGCAGACCCAAATAAACAGCCCTAATAAACAGCCTGGAATCTGATGAATTGGAGCTGAAATTTAAATTAGATTTATCGACAAAATACAGGTATAAATTACCTGTGCCACAAATCCTTTGAGAAGGAAACGCTGCTTCATTGCAGCGATTTCCTTCTCATAACCAGGAGAAAGTATTTATGCAAAACAAACAAAAGTCCCCCTGCAGTTTATGGGCAAATCTGAAATATAAAAAAGAACAGTTGAAACAACAATTAAAAGAAAACCAGGACGGCTATCTCACCATAGAGATAACCATTGTATTTACGACGCTGTTTTTCTCACTTCTGTTTATTCTTTTTATGGGAATGGTGTTGTATCAGGAAGTAAATGTGCAGAGTCTTGCAGTGCGCACTTCGGAGAGAGGTTCTGTGATCTACAGCTCCCGTGTGTCGGATATGACCACCGGAGAGAAAACATTGGCTGATTTTAAAATAAGGGATCCATACAGAAATGTTCCCTTTATGGATAACGGAAATAAGAAGGAATATAAAACCCTTTTAAATACATATGTAGACAAAAATCTGGGAAGATACAGCATTTTAAATGGTGTTATAAATAACCAGAATGATTATGTGACTATAAAAGATAATCTGCTTTCAAAAAAGATCATAGTGAGCATCCAGGCGGGGTATACAATGCCGGTGGATTCAATCCCTAAAATGTTTGGACGGAGCGGTCTTTTCGATGTCAACACCACCGCCATTTCCGCAGTGGTAGACGCACCGGATTTTGTCCGCAACGTAGACATTGCTACGGATGTGTTCAAGCAGACCAAGCTTTTTGGCACAGTAGATAATGGCTATGGAAAGATAAAAGCAGCCATAGAGAAAATAAAAGAACTGCTGAAGTAACCAGCATAGAAATACATGCCCGGGCGTGCGAATGTCTGGGGAACGTGAGAGAAAAACGGGGGAAGAGTGGATGAAGTTTTTTGAAAATAAAAGGAACAGAGGAGCCGTTTCTATTTTTCTGGTGATGATCCTGCTTCCTACTATGCTGTTATGCGCAGTTCTTATTGACGGCAGCCGCGTAGCCAGCGCCAGAGCCATGACCCAGGAGGCAGCGGATCTGGCGGCTACCAGCGCCCTTGCCGTTTACAACCAGAAATTAAAAGACGATTATGGCCTGTTTGCAGTGAAAGAGCCGGACAAGCTGGAAAAGATCTATAAAGAAAGCCTGGAAGCCACCTTGCTGGCATCCGGGCTTTCAGAGGATGAGGCTTATTCTGAAAAGCTTTGGGGGATCATGAAGGATACAGTAGGGCTGAATAATCCTTATGAAGGAAAAAACTTCTTAAACTTGTATGATTTTAAGGTGGACAGCTGCAAAGTAGAGCCAAAATACCCCCTGGCAGAAAAAGATGTCCTTCAGAACCAAATGGTGGAGTATGCAAAATACAGGGGCATTTACGTTATGGCGGACCGCTTAAGTATTTTGTCTAATCTGGGTTCTGCAAAGAAACAGGCAGAAGAGACAAAAGAAGCCACAGAAGTCATGGAAGATAAGATGACTGTGGATGAAAGCAATGCGGAAGCAGATCAGGCGCTGGCAGATTTAATGGAAAGTGTTTCCAATTTAAATGAGTCGGTAGCCACAGTCAGCTACATGAAGGAGCGGTATTTTATAGTACTTCCTGAATATATGGAAAAAGTAAAACTGGAAAATACAGATATAGAAGGGGAGTACGATAAAGAGAAAGTTAGAGAATATAATGATATTTTAGATTCTGCTTCTGATATGGGGCAGCTTCCTCAGATCGTAGCTGTTACTGTGCTGTATC
>JBNMGK010000446.1:0-2019 GCA_050872205.1 Enterocloster sp. | reverse complement strand
GCTCCGCTTTGGCAGTAAACTGGATCTGCGGATCCGTTATGACTGTGAGGATGAGGAAGAAGCCCTTTTGTGCCAGCTTCCAAAGCTGACCTTACAGCCGATCGTGGAAAATTCCATTTACCATGGCCTGGAGCAGAAGATAGGAAAAGGCCATCTGGATATTAAGGTCACTATGACCGACAAGCACCTGATCATTATGATCTCTGATGATGGTGTGGGAATGGAAAAAGGCCAGGTAAAGGCAATGAACGAAAAGCTGAGGGCATTGAGACTGGAAGAGGAAGACAGCGAAGAAACCGGCAAACGGGGCGGAATTGCAGTGAAAAATGTAAATAACCGTATTAAACTGCTGTTTGGGGAAGAATACGGCATTTACATCTACAGTCAGCCGGATGTGGGAACGGATGTGGAGATCACACTTCCTATTGTGAGGAATTAGTAACAGGACAGGAGGCAGCTATGAAACAGGAAGTACTTCGCTTTGAAAATGTGACCTGCAAAAAAGACGGAGCTGTTTATCTGGACAATTTCAGTTTTTATATGACCACCGGGGAGATCGTGGGCATGCTTTCTGTTAATGACCGTGGGATCAAAGAGCTGATCGAACTGACGGCAAAAAACCGTCCAATTGACGCTGGGAGAGTGTATGTAGGAGGCAGACTGGTAAACAGTTATTTAAATCAGGAAGAGACAGCCAACCGTATTTACCAGATCGATCAGCAAAGCTCCCTGATCAATGATCTGTCCATAGCAGATAACCTGTTTGTCATGCGTCCCGGTTTTAAAAAGCAGGTGATCAATGAATGGGTCTTAAGAGAACAGGCAGCAAGGGTCTTAAAAGAGCTTTCCATGGATCTGGATCTGAATAAGAGAGTGGAACGGCTTACTACCATGGAGCGGATCATGGTGGAGATCGCCAAAGCCTATTTAATGGGAAGTAAGCTTTTAGTGGTCCTGTATCCGGAAAAACTGATCGGTCAGGCAGATTTTGAGCAGTTCCACCAGCTGTTAAGAAAAATGCGGAGCATGGGGATCTCTACGCTGTATTTCTGCTATCATCACTGGATCATGTTTAAGATCTGCGACCGGATCGCTTTATTTTCCAGAGGTAGGATCAAAAAATTATTTGAACCGGAAGACTTCAGGGAAGAAGCCATAGCCCCCTACATTTATTATTTTAAAGAAAATACCGTATTTAAGCCGGAAGTGGATCAGGGATACATGCTGGAGCTGAAAAATATTACAGATGGGGATATACATAACTTAAGTCTTGGCATTAAGCCTGGAGAGTGTATTACGCTGCTGGATTCAGATGACCAGATCATGGACCGCCTGACAGGGATCCTTGCAGGGGAATATGTGGACTATGAGGGGGATATTTTCTGCGGACATAAAAAATGGGAGAAAAAGGTAAAAAACAGCCTGGACCGGGGTATGATCGTTTTAGATGATAATCCGGCACAGTCCTTTCTATTTTCAGAAATGTCCTATCTGGAGAACCTTACCTTCTTACTGGACCGTAAATTAAAGAAAAGCATTTTAAAGCAGTCTTATATCAACAGTGTACGCAGCGAATATTACGGGGAAGCAGGTGATATTATTGATACCAAACGTATTGCCCCCCTCTCTTTAAAAGAAAAATACGGATTGATCTATAATAAGATCAGTCTGTTCCACCCAAAGATCCTGGTGGTAAAAAAGCCTTTTGCCTATGGGGATATGCATTGCCGTACCTATATTTTGAAGCGGATGCGGGATCTGAAAGCAGCAGGTGTATGCATCCTTCTCCTTACCGGCTATCTTACGGACTGTGTCTATATATCCGACCATATTGGGATCGTAAAAGACGGAAAGCTTTCTGTACTGTTAGAACCTCAGGAGTACGGTATTGCCAGCAGACTTTTCTGACAAAAATGCCGGGGTTCAAAATCATCTGAAAAATGTCTACCTTATTCTGAAAAATGTCCCCTTATTATCTCCTCCTGTTCTGCTGTACTTTTCTTAACATAAGAACAGGAG
>JBNMGK010000218.1:0-4986 GCA_050872205.1 Enterocloster sp. | reverse complement strand
GGAGATCTTAGAAGAAAAAGGCTGCACCGTTGATGAAGAAGGCTTCGCAGCAGCTATGAAGGAGCAGAAGGACAAAGCCCGTAAGGCCCGCAAGACTACCAACTACATGGGAGCAGACGTAACTGTATATCAGTCTATTGACGCTGCTATTACCTCTGAGTTTGTAGGCTATGATAAATTAGATGTTGACTCCAAGATCTCTGTTTTAACTACAGAAGATGAGATCGTAGAAGCATTAACAGATGGCCAGAGAGGAACCATTATCACAGACCAGACCACATTCTACGGAACCATGGGCGGTCAGCAGGGCGATAAGGGTACCATCCCCAGTGCCAACGGTGAATTCAAGGTAGAAGAGACCATTCATTTACAGGGTGGAAAGATCGGCCATGTAGGTATTATGACTAAGGGAATGTTAAGCGTTGGTGAGACTGTTACCTTATCTGTATGCCCGAAGAACCGTGCATTAACCAGCAAGAACCACAGTGCTACCCACTTACTGCAGAAGGCACTGCGTACTGTATTAGGAAGCCATGTAGAACAGGCTGGTTCCTATGTAGACGCAGGACGTCTCCGTTTTGACTTTACCCATTTCTCTGCTATGACTCCAGAGGAGATCAAAAAGGTAGAAGATATGGTAAATGAAGAGATCCAGGCTGCACTTCCAGTTGTAACTGAGGTTATGACTTTAGATGAAGCAAAGAAGACAGGCGCTATGGCACTGTTTGGTGAGAAGTACGGCGAAAAGGTACGTGTTGTAAAGATGGGAGATTTCTCCACAGAGCTTTGTGGTGGTACCCACGTAGCAAATACCAGCACCATTGGATACTTCAAGATCCTTTCTGAGGCAGGTATCGCAGCTGGCGTAAGACGTATTGAGGCTCTTACCTCTGACGGTCTGATGAAGCACTATGCAGAGGTTGAAGCAGAGCTTCACGAAGCAGCTAAGGCAGCTAAGACAACTCCTGCAGCTCTTACAGCTAAGATCCAGTCTCTGTTAGATGAGATCAAGACATTAAACTCTGAAAATGAGAAGTTAAAGAGCAAAATGGCAAATGACTCCTTAGGCGATGTATTAAGCCAGGTAAAAGAAGTAAATGGCGTTAAGGTACTTGCTTCCAAGGTAGCAGATGTAGATATGAACGGTCTTAGAAACCTGGGTGACCAGTTAAAGGATAAGATCGGTGAAGGTGTAGTTGTGATCGCTTCCGTTATGGACGGAAAAGTAAGCTTAATGGCAACTGCAACTGACGAAGCTCAGAAGAAGGGCGCTCATGCAGGCAACCTGATCAAGGCCATTGCAGGTCTTGTAGGAGGCGGCGGCGGTGGCCGTCCAAATATGGCTCAGGCCGGCGGAAAGAATCCAGCAGGCATTGAAGAAGCCTTAAAGAAAGCAGTAGAAGTAGTAGAAGAACAGACCAAATAAGCCTGTTTGAATAAAAAGTGCAGAAAACGCAGAAAAATATAAAATTTTTCTTGACGTATGGGAATTTTATGCTATAATCATAGCAGTGCTAAAAATACCCAAACAGTTGTATTATGCACAATTACACAACTGGAGGGAGGTTAGGTGTGAGCGATGTCAAACGTAATTGTTAAAGATAACGAGAGCTTAGACAGTGCTTTACGCAGATTCAAGAGAAACTGCGCAAAGGCTGGCATTCAGCAGGAAATTCGTAAAAGAGAGCATTACGAGAAGCCAAGCGTAAGACGTAAGAAAAAGTCTGAAGCTGCTCGTAAGCGTAAGTACAACTAATTCTCGCACGGAATTGGTTCACTTGGAGTAAAATAAATCGGCCGGTCGTCAGGTTTGCCTGATGGACCGGCTGTTTTATATTCCGGCATAATAAAAACGCCCCGAAGGGCGTTTTTTGCATACATGGAGTTTCAGCTTATCCCGCCTGTAGGCAGGAGATGATATTGTCTACTTCACTTCATTCAGATCACATCTTGGGGAAGCTACCAGAGAGTAATTGGTATGGTAGATTACAAATCCCGGTGCAGCTCCTGCGACTTTTTTAATATTCTTTTTCTGGATATAGTCGATCTCCACTTTATCGTTTTCCCGGCCTTTGGAATAATAAGCTGCCAGAGCACCTGCTTCTTCAAACACCCGGTCAGGCAGATCGGTCTGTCCATTGCTCTTTACGATCACGTGGGAACCGGGAATGCCTTTGGCGTGGAACCACCAGTCGTTTCCGCTTGCTACTTTAAAGGTAAGCTCCTCGTTCTGATAGTTGTTTTTTCCTACGAAAATATCATAGCCGTCAGAAGATATATAATGGAAAGGCTTACTTGTGATCTTAGGCCGCTTCTCATTGGCCCGGCGTTTTTTTACATAACCAAATTCCATAAGCTCTTCTTTGATCTGTACCAGATCATTTTCCTCTAAGGCAATATCCAGAGCAGAACTTACAGATTCCAGATGATCTACCTCTGCCTTTGTCTCTTTGGTCAGCTGGCTTAAGGCTTCGTAAGTACGTTTCAGCTTATTATATTTATCAAAATGTTTCTGGGCATTTTCACGGGCGGTCAGCTGTGGATCTAATGGAATGGTGATCTCTTCATTATCATAATAATTAATGCACTTAAAAGACTTTTCTCCACCCTTTAACTCATAGCCATAAGTATTTAACAGCTCACCGTATATCCTGTATTTTTCCCGCTTCTCTGTATCCTTTAACTGTTTTAACTGCAGGTCGTATTTCTTGCAGCTTCGCTCTAAGGCAGTCTGTACAATACGCCGCAGGTCAGAAGATTTCTGGCGGATACGGGTAATAGTATCTCTGGAAGCGTAACAATTTTCCAGAAGGTTGCTGATAGAATCATAGGTTTCCCTGCGGTATCCCTTGCTGTCGTAGCAGGTGAGAGGAACACTGGCATATTCGATAGGTGTATCACCGTCATATACAACGGCAGGAGAAAAATGCCCTTCCTTTATATCTTCCATCATCAGTTTAAAGGTATGATATAAGTGGATCAGCTCCGGCTCTGTCAGATCAGTAGCGGACCGGTCTGAATCAATGGAGGCCAGATGGCACAGCTCTTCGGCAACAATGGGGCTGATGCCGGTAAGATGTCCATATAAAGCCTTCTGAACAGAAGTGGGAGAAGAGGAGATACAGTTTTTGAAGGTTTCCTCCGTCACTTCCAGAGGGCTTTCCTTTGCGATGGTCTGTGGGATGAAATATTCCCGGCCCGGAAGCACTTCACGTACAGAACTCATGCTGGCAGACACATGTTTGATGCTGTCAATAATGGTTCCGTCTTCCTTGCAGAAAATAATATTACTGTGTTTTCCCATGATCTCTACGATCAGGCGCTTTCTGCACAAGTCACCTAACTCATCTAAGTGTTCCAGTTCAAATTCTAAAATACGCTCCAGACCAGGCTGTTTTACAGAAATGATCCGGGCACTGCCAATATGCTTTCTTAGAAGCATGCAGAAATTCGGGGCAGTAAGAGGGCTGGTCTTGTTATTTGCTGTAAGATAAATAAGAGGAAGACTTGCGCTGGCAGAGATCTGCAGGCGATAGTTTTCTTTGTTGTTTTTTATGGTAATAAGCAGCTCGTCCTTTTCTGGCTGGGCAATTTTTGCAATTTTTCCCCCTTCCAGGGTGTGCTTAAATTCCCAGACGAGACTCGCTATGGTAATACCGTCAAATGCCATGTAAATTCACTCCTGTCAACTAAAAAATAGGGCAGTACTGCTGGCAGACTGCCTTTATAAGAATACCACATTTTCAGCAAATAGAAAAGCGTTACAGAAATATGGAAAAATTGCTGTACACAGGGGGAAAAATGACCTATAATGAAATAGAATAGATTTTTGCGAATGAGTAATGGGGGATGCCATATGGAGAATCTTATACAGCATATGACCGGGCAGCTGGTGTGGTTAGGACAACACAGAGGCCTGTTTTTATTGCTTGTAATAGAAATATTTGCCGGTATATGGCTGATGATCGGTTTTTTTCGGCTGAAAATAAATAAACAGAAGCTTTCTTCTGGAGGACAGGGGATCAGTTTTGGATCACCTGGCGCGGCAGAAAGCGAAGAACCGGTATTTGTACTGCGCTGCAGGGATCTGTACCCCGTATACATAACAGAAGGCTGTGAAAAACAGTTTGGTATTACCAGAGATGACATGCAGACGGATATCGGTACATTTTTAAAACAGACCGGGTCTGAAAAAGATGCCCAGATGTGGAAAAAATACCGTTCCTGGGACGGAAAAAAGCCGCTGGTTACAGACTTTTATATGGAAGAAAGAAAAGTCTGGTACCGCCTGGAGATCACCAGAAGCCGGGACGGACAGTATGATACCTTCCGGTTTCGTGATATAACGGAAGATAAAAGAGAACTGGAACAGGCAAAAGAGCAGCTGGAGGCAGCTGAAAATGTAAGCCGGTCAAAAACAGAGTTCCTTTCTAATATGTCCCATGAGATCCGAACCCCTATGAACGGTATTATCGGTATGTTGACTCTGGCTCACGGACAGTTAAAGGGTCATGGAGCGGAAAATTACATCATAAAAGCAGAGCAGCTTTCTAAATATCTTCTTTCTGTTATTAATGATATTCTGGATATGTCCCGTATTGAAGCAGGAAAGATCGAACTGGAAAACAAGCCTTTTGAGCTTGCAGCGCTGGCAGAAAAGCTGCGCAGTATGTTCCAGAAAAATATAGAAGCTAAGGGCGTAGCTTTTTATATGGAAATGAAGGATGTAGATGTGAAATATGTAGTAGGAGATGAACTTCGTATTTCCCAGATTTTGGTAAACTTCCTTTCCAATGCCCAGAAATTTACAGAAAAAGGCGAGATAAGGGTTACATTCCGTCAGTTCCAGAAGGAAGAAGGAAAGGTAAGCCTTATGTTCCGCGTCCATGATACAGGAAAAGGAATGGATGCAAAATTTATCAGCCGTATCTTCAAGCCTTTTGAACAGGAAAGCCAGGACATTACCAGACAATACGGCGGTTCCGG
>JBNMGK010000444.1:0-2029 GCA_050872205.1 Enterocloster sp. | reverse complement strand
TCCTTTACCATCTGGGCAACTTTTGCCAGGGAACCTTCCACCAGGCGTTTTTTCGCCTCCTTATCTCCTCCTGCTGCAAGAGCCAGTACCTTTTTCTCTTCTTCTGCCTCAAGTACAGGGATCAGAGCCATTTCTTCCAAATACATTTCGTAAAAATTTACTTCCATAATAATATTTTTCTCTCCTTTGTTCACTGTTATAAAGATAAGTCATTCCCCATTATTAGTCAAGTGCAACAGCTCTTTACAAACGTAAGTCTCCCATGATAAAATAAGTATAATTATAAGGAGGACTTAATAATGGATATTAATTATGAATTATATAAGGTATTTTATCATGTAGCGGTCACTCTCAGTTTCTCAGAGGCTTCCAAGCAGCTTTTTATCTCCCAGTCTGCAGTAAGCCAGTCCATTAAGGTCCTTGAAAAGAAGCTGAACCAGCCTTTATTCATCCGCAGCACGAAAAAGGTGCAGCTGACTCCGGAAGGCGAGATCTTACTAAAGCACATTGAACCGGCTATGAACCTGATCCAGAAGGGAGAAAACCAGCTGTTAGAGGCCCATACCTTAAACGGCGGCCAGCTGCGCATCGGTGCCAGCGACACCATCTGCCGCTACTATCTGGTACCCTATTTAAACCAGTTCCACAAGGACTACCCCAATATTCATATCAAAGTTATAAACCACACCTCTATTGAATGTGCCAAAGCCCTGGAAAATGGACAGACTGATTTTATCATTGCCAATTATCCAAACTCTGCCTTAGCAGGAAACCTGCACACCAGGGTCATTAATGACTTCCATGACGTATTCGTAGCCAGCCGTCAGGCCTTTGATCTAGAGGGCAAGGAACTGACTTTGGAAGAGCTGTTACAATACCCTATTATGATGCTGGACCGTAAAAGCACCACCAGTGAGTTCCTGCACCAGATCTTCCAGAAAAGCCATTTAGACCTGGTACCGGAGATCGAGCTTTCCAGTAATGACCTGCTTATTGATCTGGCCCGTATTGGACTTGGTATCGCTTTTGTACCGGATTTCTGCATCCCGGCCAACGATAAAGACCTGTTCATTCTGGATCTGGCAGAAAAGCTTCCGCCACGCCAGATGGTAGTTGCATATAACGAAAGCATTCCTGTATCCCAGGCTGCAAAACAGTTTATGGATATGCTGTAAAACTCTTCCAGAAATCATCTACCGCCTGCTTTACATTAAAGCGGTTCACCACTGTATAGCTTTCCCATTCCCTGGGAAATAATGCCACATATTCAGGCAGCAGAAAACGGTCATCTAAAAGGGCGATCACCCCTTTATCCTTTACGGTGCGGATGACCCGGCCTGCTGCCTGCATTACTTTATTCATACCTGGATACTGGTAGGCCTAATCAAAGCCCCCTTCTCCTCTTTCATCAAAATATTCCTTTAAGATCTCCTGTTCCGGATTTACCTGGGGAAGTCCTGTTCCAATGATAATAGCTCCGATCAGCCGTTCTTCTTTCAGATCGATCCCTTCTGAGAAAATACCACCCATCACACACAGGCCCGCAAAGGACTCTTTGGGTTCTTCTTCAAACCTTAAAAGGAATTCCTCCCGTTCTTCTTCCCTCATGTGGGAAGACTGGGCCATAAAATGAAAATCGAGCTTTCCCTCTGCCTGCCGCTTTTCAAGAATATCCTGCACTGCCTCCAAAAACTGATAAGACGGGAAAAACAGGATATAATTCCCAGTCTTTCCTTTGATCACAGCCTCTATGTAATCACTGATACGCTCATACTGGCTCTTTCCCCGCCTGCTGTAACGGCTGCTTACATCAGAAGCCGCTAACACCAGCCGGTTCTCCGCTTTAAAAGGGGATTTTGCATAGACTGCATATTCTTCCTGGCTGCCACTTAAAAGTTCTTTATAATAGCGGATCGGAAGCAAAGTGGCAGAGAAAAATATGGTACTGACGCCCCGGCCCAGACATTCCCTTAGGCAGCCTGAGGGATTGACACACATAAGCTTTACCATAAAGGAACCATCTGACAGC
>JBNMGK010000331.1:0-3312 GCA_050872205.1 Enterocloster sp. | reverse complement strand
GCAGACAATCCTATCAGTCAAAGTTATTTAATAAGCGGAATACGGGGAAGCGGAAAAACGGTGCTGATGACATCCGTTGCTAATCAGTTGCGAAAATCAGAAAAATGGGTGGTTGTTGATCTGAATTCAACACAGCCGCTTCTTTCAGAATTTGCAATGAGGCTGACCGATGCAAGCAAACAGATCCCCAATATTTTTGAAAATGGCTTTGAAGTTTCAGTGGCTGGTTTCGGAGTAGGTTATAATGGTGGTGCAGTTGAAAGAGACAGCGTAAGCAGGATAGAGTCAATTCTTGAAAAACTGGAAAAGAAAAATAAGAGAGTTCTTATTACAATCGATGAGGCAGTAGCAGATGAAAATATGCGGATATTTGCCAGTCAGTTTCAGATCTTTATCAGAAAAAACTATCCGGTTTTCCTTATTATGACAGGTCTGTATGAAAATATATATGAGATACAAAATGATCCCGTCCTTACATTTTTGCTTCGGGCGCCTAAGATCGTGTTGGGGCCATTAGGATTAAATCAGATTAAAAATGAGTACCAGGAGATTTTTGAGATAGAAGAGGAAACAGCCAGAAGGCTTGCAAATATAACCATGGGATATGCATTTGCGTTTCAGGCGTTGGGAATGCTTTACTGGGAATATCGTGATGAAAAAACGATGCAGGGGATTTTGAAGAAGTTAGATGGGCTGCTTGAGGATTTTGTATATAAAAAGATCTGGAGCGGTTTATCTGATCTTGAAAAAAAGATCATAGCAGCAATGCCGGATGAACAAAGCAAGATACGGGCAAAAGATCTTTGCAGCCGGTTAAACATGAAAGGAAGCAATTTTTCAAAATACCGGGAACGTCTGATAAATAAAGGTGTTTGCATTGCTCCGGAATATGGTTATCTGGCGATTATATTACCGAGATTTAAGAATATAGTCAGTTCTTATGAAATATATGAATAGAGGGCTGTGCAGACAGCCCTAGTTAAAAACCAGACATTTTCCTCATACTTTCTTAAACCTTTTTAGAAATACTTTATTACTGCTTCAAACTTAGGACACAACTTTTCTGTATACTCTTTTACATAAACAAGCAGTCAGAGCTTTTTACATAGAGAAAGACAGATACCCGTTCAGCAGAGTGAGAGGTATCTGTCTATAGAGAAAAATATAAGCCGGCGGGGTTGACGAAATGGGCAGCCTTACCGGCTCAACCTAATTTTGGGGCTTTTTAATGATCGTTTTTATGACCTATAAGCTGTATAATAATTCACATAATGCATCCACATCTTCTTTGGTAGTTGCCCAGCTGGTAGCAAAGCGGATCACCGTATGAGTATCATCGTATTTTTCCCAGAACCCGAATTCCACCTGTTTTTCCAGGCGTTTCATAAGCGTATCTTCCACAATACAGAATACCTGGTTGGTAGGAGAACCAAAGCAGAGACGGAAATTCTGTTTTTTTAAGGTCTTTCGTATCTGGTCGGCAGCCTGGATCGCAGGCGCGCCTACTTTTTCATAGAGAGAATCAGTAAATAAGGTATCAAACTGTATGCCCAAGAGACGGCCTTTGGCAAGTAATGCACCGTGCTGCTTGATAATGGTAAAGAAATGCGGGATCAGGCCTGGTTTGGGGATAACTACAGCTTCTCCGAAAAGAGCGCCGCATTTCGTTCCGCCGATATAGAAAATATCGCACAAACGGGCAATATCAGCCAGTGTCAGCTGGTTTTCGCTGCATGCCAGGGCATAAGCCAGGCGGGCCCCATCCATATAAAGAGGAATGTGGTTCTCCCGGCATACATTGCTAAGCTTGGTCAGCTCTTCTAAAGTGTAAAGTGTGCCGTATTCTGTAGGGTGGGAAATATATACCATTCCCGGCATGACCATGTGATCATGGTTGGCATCATTATTAAAATTATCCAAAAGCGTACGAACCTGGTCGGCGCTGATCTTTCCGTTGTCATGTGGCAGTGTAAGCACCTTATGTCCGTCTGCCTCAATCGCCCCGGCTTCGTGAACGCTTACATGTCCGGTCTCTGCTGCGATCACGCCCTGATAGCTTTTAAGCAGTGCATCGATCACCGTAGCATTGGTCTGGGTACCGCCTACCAGAAAGAAAACTTCCCCGTCCGGACAGCCGCAGGCTGTTTTGATCCTTTCTTTTGCAGCATCGCAATATGGATCCAGTCCATAGCCCCCAGTTTTTTCAAGATTTGTCTCCACCAGCCTCTGAAGAATGGCCGGATGAGCCCCTTCCATATAGTCGCAGGAAAATGATAAATGTGTGTTCATCGTATTTTATTGCCTCGTCTTTCATGTGAATTTTATGCAGCTTTATGTAAATATGTAAAAATGATCGGTTTTATGAAACCACATTTACCGGCTTTCCGTTGATAAATCCGTCAATATTTCCCTTTAAGATGCTAAGCAGTCTCTGGCGGGTTTCCAGGCCTTTCCAGCCCATGTGAGGTGTAAGGATCACATTATCCAGCGTGTATAATGGGTTGTCTTCTACAGGCGGTTCTGTTTCCTGTACGTCCAGTCCGGCGCCTGCAATCCGGTGTTCCTGTAATGCCTGGATCAGTGCGGGTTCATCGATCAAAGCGCCTCTGGAGGTGTTGATCAGGAAGGCAGTTGGCTTCATCAGCGCCAGAGTATCAGCACCTATCAGGTGTCTGGTAGCCGGTGTCAGAGGGCAGTGAAGGGAAACGTAATCACTGTTTTTCAGAACGGTTTCCAGGTCTGTATAATGTACATTTTCTTCATCTTCTCTGGGAGTTCTTGTATATACAAGAATGTTCATATCTAATGCTTTCGCGATCTTCATCACAGTGCGGCCAATATTTCCGGCACCGATGATCCCCAGGGTTTTTCCGTTTACCTCCACATGAGGAACCTGAAGATTTTTGGTAAAATTGTCATGGTTTCCCTTTGTCAGCATAGCCATCTGGGTCTGCATGGTAGAGCTTAAATTTAGGATCATCATAATGGCAGTATGTGCCACACGCTCAGAACTGTAGGCCGGGATATTGCATACTGTAATGCCCTTTTCCCGTGCTGCGTCCAGATCCAGGTTATTATAACCGGTTCCTGCTTCGCAGATCAGTTTTACACTGTCCGGCAGCGCCAGGATCTGCTCCCGGCTTACAGGCATTTCCTTGGTAACAAGGATTTCAGCATCTGCTACACGCTCTAAAAACTGGTCCGGTGTAGTATCGCTGTAGGTAACAACTTCTGAGGAAAGAACGGAAAAATCAAGGTTTCCGTCAAAGTTCATTTTTGCTTCGTTGAAAACAACGGTCTTATGGTTCATGG
>JBNMGK010000115.1:0-7509 GCA_050872205.1 Enterocloster sp. | reverse complement strand
GCCGTAATCCCTGCAGGCTTCATAAGTAGTCTGGTTAAAAGACTGGTCCGTGATGTCCCCCGCATCCGTGATCATGCAGACTCTGTACTCAGAACTGCCTGTGTTTTCCGTCGTCACACTCTGTCCGCCGCAGCCGGAAAGCACCATGGCCACCGTCGCAGCTGTCAGCAGTATGGACACCGCTTTGTTCCATTTTTTCATCCGTTTCTCCTCCAATTTAATATTTGTTCTCTGATGAGTATTATTGTTGACTACATACTGTATCCAAGTATAAAGATAATCATATCATAAATTTTCAGGTTAGAGAAGTAAATGTTAAGCTCATCTCTTCCCAACTTTTTTAATTATTATATATTTTTACTGTTTTTTACATAACTATCTTGTTTTTAATCCACCTTTTCATGATTAAACATTGATTTTTTATTTTTTTCTCAGTAAAACTAATTTAATCAAACTTAATTTTAGGCAAAAAATGTTTTAAAGAGAGGAAAACACGAATTATGATGTATCCCTATTTAACATTAAATGATGATACTGAAATTACCCATTCTGAAGTACGACCGGACGGCCGTGTAAAAGTTTATATTGAAACTCCTGATGAAAGAGACGGTTTTCATAATGCCACCTGCTATCTTCCTGACTATACCTGGGAAAATATCCATGGATATTCTGATCAGGAAATCGAATATTTTAAGAAATTGATCCGTGATAATGCCCATCTTATTCTGGAATTTGCCCAGGAAGGAGGCGTATTGAATGCCTTTAGAGCCTGTTCATGTTCACATTGCAGAAGGACGAGCCTCTGCAAATGCGACTAAAGTTTGGATCACACGTTCTGGTCACACCCTTCTTTGTAATAATAATTCAAAGATCCCGCAAAAAATATTGCGTGGAATTATGAGAATGATCGAAGCCAACAGTGCTGAGATCCTTGAACGCTGGATAGAGCAGTTTAATGAGCAGACTTTCTACTGCTAACGCTATTAAAAAGATTTTTGAAATTTAAAAAGTGCTAAGTCATACATTATAAACCATGACTTAGCACTTCTTCTTTATCTTTTTAATTTTTCTTTTTATATTTGCCCTTTACTGACGGCCCTTTTCATATTCCTCGATTGCCGCCTTCATCCGCTCAAGCCCTTCTGTAAGCACTGCCCTCGTGCAGCCTAAATTGATCCGCTCAAAACCTTTTCCGTATTCGCCGTAGGCGATACCGGAGGACAGACCCACTTTTGCCTTTTTTAAGAAGAAATCATCCAGTTCTTCGGGTTTGATCCCCAGTTCTTTGCAGTCCAGCCATACCAGGAAGCTTCCTTCCGGGCGGATGACTTTGATCTGAGGCAGGTTTTTCTGGCAATATTCTGTGAGAAATTCCAGATTTCCATGCACATATTCTGTGGCCTGCTCCAGCCATTCATCTGCTTCTGGTGAAAGAGCACCTTCAATTCCCGCAATGCCAAAGGCATTGGTGGCAAAATCCATGCTGTATCCGCTCATCTGCTCCATGTATTTTTTACGCAGACCTTCATCTGGGATGATAACAAGGGCATATGTCAGATCCATTACATTGTAAGCCTTGCTTGCCGCATTGATAAGGACTGTATTTTTCATAGCCTCTTCACTGACAGAAGGTGCCGGGGCATGTTTTCTGCCGTCATAACGCATATTGGCATGGACTTCATCTGCGATAACTGTTACATGATGTCTGTAGCAGATCTCCTGCAGCTTTGCCTGCTCTTCTTTTGTAAACAGCCTTCCTGTAGGATTTTGGATATTTACCATAAAGTAGGCATCTGGCTTTTCATCTATGATCTTTTGCTCAAAATCAGCAAAATCAAGGGCATATTTTCCATTTTCATAGATCATGGGATTAAGGACCAGCTTCACACCTGCCACATGGGCGATCTCAGCAATAGGATGAAAATGAGGTGTCTGTACAATGACCTTGCCCCCTCTTCCAGCATAGGTATCAAAGCACATTCTGGTGGATACCCAGACACCTGGCGTATTTAAGATCCATTCCCGTTTTACTTTCCAGCCATACATCCGGTCATACCATTTGATAATGGTATCATAATAGCTGTCCGGCTTCAAATGATAATTAAAAATTCCCCTCTGTGCTGTTTCTGTCAGCTTGTCTGTAATGCACTTTGCAACTGGAAAATCCATATCTGCGTTGCTTAATGCAATAATATCTTCGTCCCCATACTGATCCCATTTAATGGACCATGTTCCTTTACAGGACGGAATATGGTCAAAATCATATTTCATAGGAATTCTCCTTTCTGATCTCAATTCTGTTTCTGGAAATTCATTTTCTTCCTGTTTATCTGTGGTTGATCTCGTTCCACAGGTCTGCATCAGCACCTTTTATGCCAAGAGCCTTTGGATCAAATGTTAACCGTTCCACATTACTATTTCTCTGCCTGTCATAGTCCTTTAATGTTACAAATAATGGCTTTGCAAGAAGGATCATTACGATCAGGTTCAACCATACAGTCAGTCCACATGAAATATCAGCCATATTCCATACCAGCTGGGAAACAGATAAACCACCATACATAATAGCCGCAATTCCCAGGATCTTCACAAACATAAGTGCTGCTTTGTTTTCTTTTTTCAGGAACAGAGCCATGTTGCTTTCTGCCTGATAATAGCTTGCAAGAATGGATGTAAATGTAAATAAAATTACGCAGATTCCAATAATAATAGCTGCAAAGTTTCCAAAGGTAGTAGCTACACCTCTCTGCAGATAAATAACACCTGCGTCAATTCCTTCCAAATTGGATACAACCGCAGTTCCATCTGGAGCGATCACATTGTAACAGCCAGTAATAAGAATGGTAACAGCTGTCAGCGTACATACAACCAACGTATCCACAAATACAGCCAGGACCTGTACCAGTCCCTGCTGGGCCGGGTGATCTACATCTGCTGCGCCTGCCGCAAATGTACCAGATCCCTGACCTGCTTCATTAGAGAAAACGCCTCGCTTGATACCCATGGTAACTGCCGCACCGATCATACCGCCCATACCAGCCTGCAAATTCCATGCGGATTTAAAAATAAGGGCAAATACTCCAGGCAGCGCTGCTATATGTGTCAGGATAACTGCAACACTGGCTGCCATAAAGATGATCGTCATAGTTGGAACCAGTTTATTTGCAAAATTTGCAATGCTTTTAATACCGCCGAAAACAACAATAATAAAAACAGCTGCAACGATCAGTGAGATCATAATCCTTGACAAGCCAAATGCCTCTTGGGCCGCATCTACAAGAGCAGATGTATTAGCAAGATACATACAGAAGCCAGAAGAGCAAATGCCAAATATCGCATAAAGATTAGCAAGCCATTTGCAGTTCAATCCCCTCTGAATATAATAAGTGGTACCACCTCTGTATTCTTTGCCGTTAGGATCTTTTGTTTTGTAGATCTGGGCAAGAGTACACTCTGCAAAGGAAGTAGCACCGCCGATCAATGCCGCTACCCACATCCAGAAAATAGCGCCCGGGCCGCCAAAACAGATAGCTGTAGCAACCCCCGCCATATTACCGGTTCCTACTCTTCCGCCAACAGATACAAGGAAAGAGGACAGAGAAGAAATACCTACTTCCTTGTTTCCGCCTTTCACAGAATGAAACATATCCTTCAGTCTTCTGAACTGGACTCCCGCGGTGCCCACTGTAAATAATAAGCCAACTCCCAATATCAGTACCACCATGAGCGTTGCCCAGAGCATTCCTGCTATTTTTCCTGTTATCTCTAACATTTTTTCTCCTTTCCTGTGCTGGATCACTGGCTCTGATCCACCTGTAGCGTATCATTTCTCCAATAAAGATTTCCGGATCTCTCTTGTCTTCATTATAGATATTTGTTAGTATTGAGTAAAGCGCTGAAAATTCACTTAGTCGTTGCCATTTACTCAACAACGGAATGTTAAAAAAACGAAGAGGCATGTATGGATACTAAGAAATGTATTGTTCTGCTTTCTGTATTAGACAAACTGAATATAACGGAAGCTGCCAAAAGCCTTGGCTATACTCCTTCCGGCGTTTCAAGGATCATTGAATCCATGGAAAAAGAACTGGGCTTTTCCCTGCTGATCCGTTCCCATGAGGGAGTACAACCTACAACGGAATGTACTTCTCTGCTGCCTCTTTTTGGCGAACTGGCTTCTTTAGATAAGACTCTGGTGGAGTCTGCCCAGAACATTACGGGCATGAAACAAGGCAAGATCCGCATTGGCAATGCCTATACTGCCTATATCCCAAAGCTGTTTCACGCGATCCAGGATTTTAAAAAAGATTTCCCCCAGATCGATATCCAGATCTACGAGGGCCTCAGTTCGGAACTGATCAGCAAGCTCCTTGTTAATGAGCTGGATTTCTGCATCTGCAGCAACTGTCCCGGCAATTATGAGTGGATCCCTCTTTTTTCCGATCCCATGGCTGTTATGGTAAATAAAGATCATCCTCTGGCAAAAGAAAGCCATTATCCCATTAAACGCTTTGAAACAGACCCTTTTATCGACTTTAGGCCTGATGCAGACACTGACGCAAAAAGGCTGCTGCAAAAGTATCGGATCAAACCCAACAGTCGTTTTGCAGCAACCTCTGATCACTCTGCCTATTTAATGGTAAAAGCCGGAATGGGCGTTTCCCTGACCAACTCCATGTACACCCAGACCTGGTCTGACGGCATTGTAACTCTGCTGACAGAACCGGAGTCTTATGTCTCTATTGGCATCGCAGTGATAAGCAGACAGTATCTTTCACCCTCTGTAAGATTATTTCTGGAACGGTTTACGAAGGATATAAAGGAGTAGGCTCTTTCTTCTGCAGATATTCACACAAAATACCATACAGCTTTTCCGGATCAATGGGCTTTGCCAGATAAGTCAGGCCAATGATAGCGTTCATAGGCGTCCGGATGTCATGGCTCATACGGGAAAGGAATCACATACTTTATCCTCCCGGCTTAACACCTGTAGGTCAGCGGGTCACTATATAACTTTATATTTACAGTAACATATCGAGGAGAAAACAG
Source organism: Enterocloster sp. (assembly GCA_050872205.1). Taxonomy (GTDB): domain Bacteria; phylum Bacillota; class Clostridia; order Lachnospirales; family Lachnospiraceae; genus Enterocloster. Next base: position 2,460 of record JBNMGK010000115.1, on the reverse strand, counting down.
AAATATTTTTGTGAGTGATTATGGTTTATTTTTTTAGGATCTTATGGTGGAAAACTGTTAGAAACGCACAAACACCCATACCCCACTCTCTCATTTGGCCACACATCATACCCCGGCAGCTGTCTGGCGCCGCGGATAAGGTAGGCTTTTACTTTTTCACCGTATAGAAACGGGTCATTTCCGTTTATGATGCCCCACTGCATTAAAAGGGCGGCTGCTCCGGTAACGAAGGGAGCTGCAAAGGAAGTCCCTGTAACAGCTTCGTAGCCGCCTCTGTTTCTGGCTGTGATAATGTTCACGCCGGGAGCCACCAGATCTGGTTTTACCTGGTTGGTCTGGCGGGTGAAGCCACGGCCGGAGAAGTCAGCATAAGCTCTGGTTCGGAAGTCATAGGCGCCTGTGGAAACGACCTTTCTGGCGGTAGAGGGAATGGTCAGTGTTGTTTCCGGAGTATTTTTCAAGAAACGGGTATCAGTATTTAAGGCGGCTCTGGAAGGAAGCCAGAAGTCAAACTGACCGGTAATGATCTTTTCCGGCATCAGGATAAACTGCCAGATACCACTGTCTACATAATCTCCTATTGGTATAAAGTCGAAATAAACCTCCTGTGCCCTGCTGTAAGGAGCCGGTTTTCCATAGTAGATCAGAATCTCTGTGTTTTCAGTCCTGAAACGCTGGGGGCCCAGAGTTTCACGTAAAGTTCCGATCACAACTCCTGAAGGTGATCTTATGGAAACAGAAAATGTATCTGCATAGGATTTCCATAGCTGCATCCCGAAACTGTTTTCAAAGTTCGATACTGAAAGTTCTATTCTCTGCTCTCTTCCTTTCTCCAGGCGTCCCCCTGTATGGCCTGCACCAACTCCCTCATTTCCCGTTCCAGCTACGATCACATTTCTCCCATAGCCTGTCATATCGTCCAAAAAGGTTTCCAAAAGGCTGGTTCCATCGTGGGAACCATAGGTATTTCCAAAGCTTAAATTAACAGCTATGGGCCGCCCCAGTTCCCTGGCTGTGCGCAGAACAAAGTCTACTGCTTCCATTAACTGGGTGGTTCTGGGGAAATTGTCCGTAAGGGGAATCCCCAGTTTTACCACGATCAGTTCACTTTCATAGGCAACACCACGGTAAAGCCCACCGCTTTCTCTGCCATTTCCTGCTGCAATAGCTGCCACTGCTGTTCCATGGCCACTTGTGTCCACAGAAGGAACCATCCGCAGTGCCGCGGCCCGATCCCGCCCGCCAGAACCTTCTCTGTAAGCTGTCAGTGCCCTATTTAATTCTTCTTTCGTGTATACAATATCCCGGTCCTGATCCCATAGATACAGGATGCGGCTGGTGCCGTCTGGGTTTTGAAAATCTGGATGAAGATAATCGATGCCAGAATCAATAATGGCAACAAGAACGCCTTTTCCCGTTAAACCTGAAGGCTGCTCTACCGCTGTCCCCGTGGTTCCCTGTACAACTGGCTCAACTGTGCCAGATATATTTTTTCCGTTGTCTGTATTTTCAGCTTCTTCCCCTATCCCCGGCTGTACATCCAATAAACAAGAGGCCGCTCTTGCCTGGTTTACAGCAAAGAACAGCCTCTTAGGTTTTTCTATATATTCAATTTCCGGTAAGTTTGTAACAAAGTCCACCAGATGCTCCGGCACCTTCAGTATCCCATAGCCATTTAACAGCTCCCGTACCTGGATGCTCTGCTTCCTCAATCTGCTTAAGTTTCCAAAATACTTAACGATCAGCTCCCAGGTCCTCTCTTCCCGGTCAAAGCCTGTTTCCAGGCTTTCCGAGCGCATCCGTTCTTCTTCTGATACGCTTAAAGACAGATTTAAAAGATTTTCCCGTTTCTGGTCTGTACCAACTGCATTTGCCCTATCTGCCATATTTTATTTTTCCACATTCTTACACACTTTCCTTTATACCTATGCATAAAAACAGGGCAAATATGACATTCCCGGACACGTCCTACTTTAAAAATCCATTAATGATCTGATTTTCTGCTTCTTCTTCCGTCAGTCCCAGTGTCATTAATTTAATCAACTGCTCACCGGCGATCTTTCCGATTGCTGCCTCATGGATCAGGGCTGCGTCTACATTGTTGGCTTCCAGTCCTGGAACTGCCAGGATCTTTGCATCGTCCATGATGATCGCATCACACTCTGTATGACCGCTGCACTTTGCATTTCCTGCAATGCTGGCACGGAAAGTCTGCTTGGAGGTTCCCTTGGCAACGGAACGGGATACTACATCCGCACTGGAGTCATCCCCATTTAACTCTACTTCATAAACACTTTCAGCCACCTGGGCCCCATGGGTGAGAAGACGCTCTCTTACTACCAGTCTGGCACCTGCTGCCAGTTTGGCTGTATTGGTACGGATCGTAGAGTCAACGCCTTTGATCTGGACCATTTCCATTTCCATCTGGCTGTTTTCTTCCATATATACTTCTGTTCCCGG
>JBNMGK010000350.1:0-3083 GCA_050872205.1 Enterocloster sp. | reverse complement strand
GCAGTTACTTCTTTTGCGGAGTCTTCTGGTCCTTTTGCGGCAGAGGTACCTACATTTCTGGAAAAGAAGAAATTCATAGGATATACACCCCAGGAGCACTGAAGATATTTCTTGCTTACAGCACGGCTGACTGTGGACTCATGGATCCCCAGGGCCTCTGCAATGTCTGCCATACGCAAAGGCTTTAAATAGTTAGGCCCATGGGTAAAAAAGGCTTCCTGACGCTCTAAGAGCACTCTGGATACGTCCATCATGGTCTTGCTGCGCTGTGTGATGCACTGTTTCACCCATTCTGCCTGGCGGATCTTATTTCCCAGATATTCCTTTAATTCCTGTGAGTCAGGCGCCTGGTTCATCTGACGGTAGTAGCTGTTGACCTCAATGCCCGGATACATGGATTCATTTAATAAAATGTCAAAATGATCCTTGAATTTCACAATAGTCACATCCGGGATGATATAGCGAAGCTGATCCCGACTGCTGAAGGATACGCCTGGTTTTGGATTTAAGGATTTAATGATCTGGCAGTAGCCCGCAGCTTCCCCGGAGGAAAGGTGGAGTGTTCTGGCAATAGCCGGAATCTGGTTTTTTGCCACCATATCCAGGTGGTCATCGATCAGTGACTCCATAACAGGCGTGAGCATTTTTTTGCGCTCTAACTGGAGCTTTAAACATTCTTCCAGGTTAAAGGCACAGACACCAGCCGGATCTAAGGATTTCAGTTCATCTAAAATGCGGTCGATGGTGGCTGTATCGGTTTTAAAATAGGCAGCAATGTCTTCTGGTGTTTCAGTAAGGTATCCCCGGTTATCCAGACTGTCCAGGCAGAAATGGATGATCTCGGTCTCCTGTTCAGAGAAATCTTCGCTGATCAGCTGGGACCAGAGATAGTCGGCTAAAGTTTCGCCTTCATCTGTATTGATATTCCAGGTATCTCTGAAATCATAGTCATCATCATTATTCTGACGCTGGTATAAATAATAATTTTCTTCATTAAAAGAATTCAGCCATTGCTGCTGTTCAATGGACTCTTTCTGGTTGTCCCCTGCAGCCGGTTCTACAATGTCGATCACCGGATTTTCCAGTGCAAGATCATTTACATATGTATTTAATTCCTGAGATGTCATCTGAAGGATCTCAGCAGACTGGATCATGCGCTGTGACAATACCTGTGACTGTTTGACCTGTAGTTTCAGATCCATGGTAGTTCCCCCTCATTTGTTGGTGGTGCAATAGATTTGTGAATGTACGCTGATGCGCTCCTTACAGTATAACATAAATCCTGGACTGCTACAATGGAAGGGGAGCTGCCAGTGTAGCACCATATTCAGCATATGCTCAGCCTGTGTTTAAATGAAAATGAAGGACAGTATGGATATATAAAAAAGCTGCCATGAATCCCGCTCCCAAAGAGGAGAAAAGAGTCATAAGCAGCTTTGTTTTATTATTAAGAAGTGAATAGCAATTTATGCCACTATAACCAGGTTATTAGCCATGAATGTCATAGTCTACATAAAGGATGCCATCATTAATTCTCCAGTTAACGGTAAATTCAGAACCGATCCAGTTGCCTGCGTCTACTGTCATTTCTGTAATAAATGGATTCGGGCATGTGTCATGCCAGTTCTGGGAAACCGGGATCTCATAATGAGTGGTAGGTGTCAGGCCTTCGCATCCTGCGATGATCTGACGGTAAGCGTTCAGATACCAGCCATCTACAGGTCCAACGGTAGAGCCGTCAGGTCTCATTGCCATTCCTGTTGTAGGATTAACATAATAATAATTGTCGATCAGACCATTGGCATCAAAATGACCATATAAAAACTCACGGTTTACAGCACGTTTTCCAATATCTGCTCCGTCCTGGGAGATATAAAGATGTTCTGTATCTTCACCATCGAATTTACACCAGCCAATATCAAGGAAACCATCTTTATCAAAATGGTAGATATCTCCATTAATGGTTTCGTAATTATTTGTAGTATAGCTTCCATCATCGTGGATATATTTCCACTGCCAGGTCTCTGCGCCCTGTTTTTCCCAGCCTGCATAGGAAGGGAATACACACATAAGGCTCATCATAGCGGCTGCCGCTGCAACAACAAATTTCTTTTTCATAACTCATCCTTCTTTCTTTTTATTAAGGGATCGTTCCCCGTGGTCTCTACGTAAAAAGTGCCTGAGTCCATAGTATAATAAAAGGTTTCAAAAATCAAGGATTTATATAGAAAATGTTCAAAAATGTTACCACACAATGAATCTGGTGTTAAAATATAACATAAATAGAGAGAAAATGTTGGGCTGATTTGTGAGAATGCTATAATAAAAACCCGTTCTCAGGAATCATCATAAGAACGGGTCTTGAAAAATCAGAAAAATTTAAAAGTTCAGGTGGCTTAATTTGCCAGGAAGCCTTTTCCAATGATCTCGCTGGAATTGGAGATCAGCATAAATGCAGTTGGCTCTACCCGCTTGATGTAGTTGCGAAGCTTTAATGCCTGGCTGCGTTTCATGGTGGTCATGATAACGGTTTTATCATGATGGGTGAAAGCGCCTTCTGCGTGGTATACAGTAGCACTGCGGTTTAAACCATTGATAATGAAATCGCAGATAGGTTTCGGATCATCGCAGATGATATTGAAGCATTTGCAAAGATTGATATTTTCAATCACATCATCAATTACCAGTGATTTTGCTGCAAGACCTATGGTGGAGAACAGACCGGTCTCTACACCGAAGATAAAGTAGGAAGCAACAACAGATGCAATATCTACTAACATCAGCACAGTACCAATATTCATGCTGGAATATTTCTTTAAGATCATGGCAATGATGTCGGTACCGCCGCTGGATGCCCCGATGTTAAAAAGGATGGCAGTTCCCACAGCCGGAAGGAAGATGGCAAACATCAGTTCCAGAAGTGGCTGGCTGGTAAGGGGGGCACTTAATGGGCAGAAACGCTCAAGAAGTGATAAGCTGACGGACATGACCATGGTTGCGTATACAGTTTTCAGTCCGAAGCCTCTGCCCAGGAAGAAAAATCCTAACAGCAGAAGGGCTGTGTTGGGAACAGAGGTAAAATC
>JBNMGK010000015.1:0-20285 GCA_050872205.1 Enterocloster sp. | reverse complement strand
GTGTACATAAACCGGCACTTCCCAGCCAAAAGCGTCATAAAGGCGGTTGTATTTTGGAGAAGATGAAAGATACTCATTTCCTCTTCCTACGTGGGTGATGCCCATAAGATGATCGTCTACTACGTTTGCAAAGTTGTAGGTAGGATAACCGTCAGATTTGATCAGTACCATGTCATCCAGTTCCGAGTTGTCTACAGTGATATCTCCGTAGATCTCATCATGGAAAGTAGTGGTTCCCTCTGTAGGGTTATTCTGGCGGATAACAAACGGCTTTCCTGCAGCCAGATTTGCCTCGATCTCCTCTTTGGAAAGATGCAGACAGTGCTTATCATAAGTCATGATTTCCTCACCGTTTACAGTCTTTCTTAAGGTCTCCAGACGCTCTGGTGTACAGAAGCAGTAATATGCTTCTCCTTTTTCTACCAGCTGTTTAGCATACTTCATATAGATTCCAGAAGCCTGGCGTTCGCTCTGGACATAAGGACCGCAGCCGCCGTCCTTGTCTGGTCCCTCATCGTGGACCAGACCGGTTTCTTCCAGGGTTCTGTAAATGATATCTACAGCGCCTTCTACATAACGTTCCTGGTCTGTATCTTCGATTCTTAAAAGGAAGTTGGCTCCCTCATGTTTTGCGATCAGGTACGCATACAGCGCTGTTCTTAAATTTCCAACATGCATTCTTCCTGTAGGGCTTGGTGCATATCTTGTTCTTATCTTCATTTTTTCACCCTCTGATTTTAGTTTTCTTCTTTTTCTTCTTTCTTCTCTGCCAGGTCGCTTGGTCTCATGGTCAGGTTGATTCTTCCCATCTTATCAACTTCTGCAACCTTAACAGTTACTTCGTCGCCGATGTTTACAACATCTTCTACCGTTGCAACGCGCTTGTCAGACAGCTTGGAGATGTGTACCATACCGTCCTTGTTTGGTGCCAGCTGTACAAATGCGCCGAAGTTCATGATACGTACTACCTTACCGGTAAATACCATTCCGGCTTCGATATCAGTAACGATTCCTGTAATGATAGCAATAGCGCGGTCGATCATAGCCTCGTCAGTACCGCAGACATTTACAATACCGTCATCGCTGATGTCGATCTTAACGCCGGTCTCTTCGATGATCTTGTTGATCACTTTGCCCTGCTTGCCAACTACATCGCCGATCTTCTGAGGATCAATGGTGATCTGCTTAATCTTTGGAGCATACTGGCTTAAGTGCTTTCTAGGCTCGGAGATAACAGGCTTCATAATATTGTCTAAGATGTACATTCTTGCTTCGCGGGTTCTTGCAATTGCCTCTTCAATGATCGGGCGGGTCAGACCGTGGATCTTAATATCCATCTGGATCGCAGTGATACCCTTTTCAGTACCGCCTACCTTAAAGTCCATATCGCCGAAGAAGTCTTCCAGTCCCTGGATATCAGTCAGAACGATGTAATCATCCTCAGTCTCACCAGTTACCAGACCACAGGAGATACCTGCTACCATACGCTTGATCGGTACACCAGCTGCCATTAAGGACAGAGTAGATGCACAGATACTTGCCTGGGAAGTAGAACCATTGGATTCCATTGTCTCAGATACAGTACGGATTGCATATGGGAACTCTTCTTCACTTGGAAGTACAGGAACTAATGCACGCTCAGCCAGTGCGCCATGTCCGATCTCACGACGGCCCGGTCCTCTGCTTGGCTTTGTCTCGCCTACAGAGAAGGACGGGAAGTTGTAATGATGCATGTAACGCTTGGTTGTCTCATTTGCGTCTAAGCCATCGATCTTCTGAGCCTCAGATAATGGTGCCAGTGTGCAGGCATTTAAGATCTGTGTCTGTCCACGGGTGAACATACCTGAACCATGTACTCTTGGAAGGATGTCGATCTCAGCTGCTAAAGGACGGATCTGTGTAATAGCACGGCCGTCTGGACGCTTGTGGTCTTTTAAGATCATCTTGCGGACAGTCTTCTTCTCATACTGATAAATAGCATCGCCTAATAATGGCAGCCACTCTTCGTTCTCAGCAAATGCCTCTTCCAGACGCTCAGTAATAGCTGCAATATTTGCTTCACGGGTCTGCTTGTCATCGGTAAATACAGCGGTTTCCATCTCTTCAGAAGGAACGATCTCCTTGATTGCTGCAAATAATTCTTCCGGAACTGCGCAGCTTTCGTAGGTGTGCTTTTCTTTTCCGCACTCAGCTACGATGGTATCGATAAAGCGGATGATCTCCTGGTTTACTTCGTGAGCCTTGAAAATAGCCTCGATCATCTTCTGCTCAGGAACTTCCTTTGCACCAGCTTCGATCATGATAACTTTCTCTCTGGTAGAAGCTACAGTCAGAGCCATCTCAGATACCTGTCTCTGAGCGGAAGTTGGGTTAATAACAAATTCGCCATCGATAAGACCAACCTGAGTAGTAGCGCAAGGTCCGTCAAATGGGATATCAGAAATGCTGGTAGCAATAGCAGAACCAAGCATAGCAGTCAGCTCCGGGCTGCAGTCTGGATCTACAGACATAACTACGTTGTCTAAGGTTACGTCATTGCGGTAATCCTTTGGGAATAAAGGACGCATAGGACGGTCGATAACACGGGAGGTAAGGATGGCATTTTCAGATGCTTTTCCTTCTCTCTTATTGAAGCCGCCTGGGATCTTTCCTACAGAATAGAACTTCTCCTCATATTCTACACTTAAAGGGAAGAAATCAATGCCTTCTCTTGGCTTTGCAGATGCGGTTGCTGTAGAAAGTACTACAGTATCGCCATAATGCATAAATGCTGCACCATTTGCCTGAGCTGCTACACGGCCAACTTCTACAGTCAGCTTACGGCCAGCCAGGTCCATACTGAAACTCTTAAACATGGGGTGTCTCCTTTTCTCTTTATGTACTCTCGGAATCTTTTTGTGCTTGATTTTGCGAGAAGATTTTTCGTCAGTTGTGCCCAAATTTCTGAGGCGTACGCGGTGCGTACGTTGATGAAATTCGGGTGCAACTGGCGGAAAATCGGCCGCAAAAGCAAGTGCAGGAAAGACTCCGAGAGTGCATTTCTTAATGTAACATTGTAACGTTCTGTAACACATAACTTCTTTACAGGGCAAAAGACGCCGAAACTACTGATCTATCCCAAACTGTCTGTTTGGGACACATCAGCGGTCCCGGAGTGTTCCTTTTGCACCTGCCTTCATGCAAATATAGGGTGGAGTAAACTCCACCCTAAAACATGAATGAAAGTTGACTGCCAAATGTCTATGCGGCCCCAACGTGCAAGCACGCAGTCCACACAGCCGCCCGGCAACACTTTCATAATTACTTTCTGATTCCCAGCTTTTCGATCAGAGCACGGTAGCCTTCCAGATCGGTCTTCTTCAGGTAATCAAGAAGTCCTCTTCTGTGTCCAACCATCATCAGAAGTCCTCTTCTGGAGTGATGATCCTTTGGATTCTGCTGAAGATGAGCGGTCAGTTCTGCGATTCTCTCTGTAAGAATAGCGATCTGAACTTCTGGTGAACCGGTATCTCCTGCTTTACGTCCGTACTGTGCAATAATCTCTGCTTTCTTTTCCTTAGAAATCATGGTAATTCCTCCTAAAATAAATTAATTTTCTCACCTTAAACCAGGCTGTCGGCTGGAGTCACCAGGCAACGGGGCTTCGGCGTTTTTTCATACTTGGTTACTGTATCATATTTTAACCGGGTTGTAAAGGGGATTTTCTTTAAAATACCCGAGGGCAAATTCTTTGTCTTTTTCGATCCGTTCTTTTAATTCTTCTAAGGAAGCAAATTTCTGTTCTCCCCTGTCAAACTCTAAAAGCTGGACCTCGATCATTTTCCCGTAAATATCTCCGTTAAAATCAAAAATAAAGGTCTCTACCCCTACCGGATTATCTCCATGGATCGTAGGCTTTCTGCCAATATTGGTAACTCCCTTATAATACTTTCCTTCTGCAAGGACTCTGGATACATAGACTCCAAATTTGGGCAGGCGCTTATTTGCCGGCGGAATGATATTGGCTGTAGGAAATCCCAGTTTCGGTCCTCCGATGTGATTGCCGTGTACTACAATGCCATGAATGGCATAGGGTTCTCCCAACAGTTCATTTGCCTTTGCCACATTTCCCAGTGAAAGTTCTTCCCGGATATAGGTACTGCTGATATCTCTTCTGTGGTCTTTTTCTTTTTCGATCACATAAAGTTCAAAGCCCAGTTCCCTGCTTAATATTCTAAGAAGCTCTACATTTCCGGCGCCTTTGTAGCCAAAGCTGCAGTCCGGCCCCACTACCATGGCTTTTGCCTTCATCCGCTTTACCAGGATATCCTTTACAAATACAGACGGGTCCATTTTCCGCACATCATCTGTAAAAGGATATTCCACCAGATAATCGATCCCCATTTTTTCCATATTGTGCCGACGCTCTTCACTGGTAGTGATCACAGTGGCTGCCTCTCCTGTTACAAGGGTAAGAGGAGCGGTACTGAAAGTGAAAATGGCGGTCGCATAACCCAGAGTTTCTTTTACTTTTTCCATTGTGTGAAGAAGCTTCTGATGTCCTCTGTGTCTTCCATCAAATTTTCCAAGAGTCACTACGGTAGGCTCTTCCAGTTGAAAATCCACTGTATCTGCTATATATTTCATCGGTTTCCTTCCCCATCCGGCATGAACATTTTCCAGGGCTTCCACCAGTGCTTTTCTTCCTGGTATTCATATACTCCCATAAAGATCCCCTGGCTGTTGTACATGCGGTATCTGTCTCCGCTTTTTCTTTTTTCCAAAGATGTACTTTTTTCCAGGTCCAGCTGCTGTTTAAAGCAGGGATTGCCATTTTTTAAAGCCTTGTCCCCTTCTGTATTTGTATATACAGGCAGATAACCTTCTAAGGCTTCTTCCAGAGAACAGATATGCTCTCTTACTTTTCCTTTATCTCTTAAAGCTTCGATCTCATCCAGTTTTAAACTGTCTTTTACAAAAAAACGGTCTACACGGGTACGCAGGAGAGACTCCATACATCCCCCTACTTCTAATTTGACTCCAATGTCCTCGCAAAGAGTACGTATGTAGGTCCCCTTGGAACAGCTGACCGTCATCCAGACTCTTGGCAGTTCTATTTTTTCAACAGAAATATCTAAGATCTGCACTCTTCTTGCCTTGCGCTCTACTTCTTTTCCTGCTCTTGCAAGGTCGCACAGCTTCTTTCCATCTACTTTTAAAGCAGAATACATATGTGGGATCTGGTCATAATCTCCCTTAAAGCCTAAGATCACCCGGCGTACCTGCTCTTCATCCAGTTTTAATGCCTTTTCGTGACTTTCTGTAAGCACAGTACCCGTGGTATCCTGGGTGTCTGTGGTCTGTCCTAAAAGCAGCACTGCCTCATAGGTTTTGGAACGGTCTGTAAGCATATCGCAAAGCCTTGTTCCATTTCCCAGGCACACTGGAAGGACCCCCTGGGCCGCCGGGTCAAGTGTTCCTGTATGGCCGATCTTTTTCTGTCTTAAAATTCCTCGAAGCCGGGCTACAACATCGTGGGATGTATAGCCCGGCTCTTTATACACATTAATGATTCCGTGATACATTTAAACCTCCCCGGCTGCCGCAGCATCTAACTGCTTGGCAATGTGAAGGGACAGATTATTGATCACATCATGAATACTTCCTGACATGGTACAGCCTGCTGCACGCACATGGCCGCCACCGCCAAAATAAGCAGCCACCTGACTTACATCTACGATTTTCTGGGAACGCAGGCTTACTTTGTACTGCTGAGGTCCTGTCTCATACAGGAAAATGGCAACCTCAACTCCCTCTGTAAGACGCAGCTGGTCAATAATGCCGTCAAGGTCTTTTCCAGTGACGCCGTAAAAGTCCAGGTCAGACTGGCGCAGGGCACTGAAAATAGCTTTTCCATCAAGGAAGGTAATGCTTTCTAACAGTGCTCTTCCCATAATCTGGTTCTGCACGTAGGTCTTTTTATAGAAGCTGTTGTCAATGATGCTTCCAAAGTCAACACCCTTTTCCATAAGGAAACCGGCAATCTCCATAGTTCTTGCAGAAGTGCAGGAATATTTAAACACGCCTGTATCATGTACCAGTCCTGTATACAGACACTCCGCTGTATTTTTATCTACATGCTCTGGATCTAACTGCTCAAAAAGCACCTCGCTGGCAGAACTTGCATCAGCTGCCACTAAATTGACCTCACAGTAACGGGTATTGGTAATGTGATGATCAATGCATAGGCTTTTTTTCGCCCGCTTCAGATACACATTAAAATCACCCAGACGTTCTTCATCACTGCTGTCAAGACAGATGCAAAGCTCATATTCCCTGTCATCTGTTTCATGGTGGATCTCATCATAGCCCTTTAAATAGGCAAATTTTGAGGAAGCTTCCTCCAGATATACAGCTGCCTGTATATCCGGATAAGAAGCAAGAAGATAATTATACAGACCCAGAGTAGAGCCGAGGCAGTCGCCATCCGGCCTTACGTGGCCCAAAATCGCTACAGACTTTGTTCCTTCTAACGCCTGTTCAAGAACCGTCATTCCAGTCCCTCCTCCTCATCATCATGAAGATCTTTTGTCACTTCATCGATCAGCTTTGACATGTTTACACCATATTCAATGGACTGATCCAGTATAAATTTAATTTCAGGGGTGTTACGTAAATTAACTCTGTGAGCCAGTTCCCGGCGTACGAAGGAAGCTGCACTGCGCAGTCCTTCGATGGTTGCCTTACCAGCTTCTTCATCACCTAACACGCTGATATATGCCTTACAGTATTTTAAGTCCGGAGTCACCTCTACGGCTACAACACTGGTCAGCGGATGGATCCTCGGGTCTTTGATCTCAGAACGGATGATCTGGCTTAATTCCCTCTGGACCTCCATATTGATCCTTGTATTTTTAATGCTGTTTTTACGCATTATGATCCCTTTCTTTCATAAAACGAAACTTTATTTTATCCAGCAGACTATCTTGGAACCTCTACCATCATATAAGCTTCGATCTGGTCATCTTCCTGAAGATCATTGAACTTCTCGAATACAAGACCACACTCATATCCTGCAGCAACTTCCTTTACATCGTCCTTGAAACGCTTTAAGGAAGCTAAAGGTCCATCGTAAATCTGCTCGCCTTCTCTTGTAATACGGCAGCTGCAGCCTCTCTGGAACTTTCCGTCCAGTACATAGGAACCTGCAATCGTACCAACGCCGGAAGCCTTGAACAGCTGACGGATCACTGCGTGGCCGATCACTTTCTCCTCGAATACAGGATCCAGCATACCCTTCATAGCAGCTTCTACGTCTTCGATGGCCTGGTAAATAACCTTGTACAGACGCACATCTACTTTCTCACGCTCTGCAATGGATTTTGCAGTTGCATCAGGACGTACATTGAAACCAATGATGATGGCATTGGAAGCAGAAGCCAGAGAAACGTCGGATTCGTTGATGGCACCAACACCGCCGTGGATCACCTTTACCACTACTTCTTCATTAGACAGCTTTGTCAGGCTCTGCTTTACTGCTTCTACAGAACCCTGAACATCTGCCTTGATGATCAGAGGAAGTTCCTTTACATTTCCTGCCTTGATCTGGCTGAACAGATCATCCAGAGACAGTTTTGCCTTAGTATCTTCCAGAAGCTTATTCTTGCTTTCAGAAATAAAGGTTTCTGCAAAGCTTCTTGCCTCTTTCTCGTTTTCAGTTGCTACGAATACCTCACCAGCCTGTGGAACATCATTTAAACCTAAGATCTCTACAGGAGTGGATGGACCAGCCTCTTTTACTCTGCGGCCCTTATCATCCATCATTGCACGGATCTTACCATAACATGCACCTGCAGCAATGGTATCGCCAACCTTTAAGGTACCCTTCTGTACCAGTACAGTTGCAACTGGTCCTTTGCCCTTATCCAGCTCAGCCTCGATCACAAGGCCACGACCCTTACGGTTTGGATTTGCCTTTAACTCAAGGACATCTGCTGTTAAAAGTACCATTTCCAGAAGGTCTGTGATACCTTCTTTTGTATGTGCAGATACAGGAACGAAAATGGTGCTGCCGCCCCAGTCTTCCGGGATCAGCTCATATTCAGCCAGTTCCTGTTTTACCTTGTCAACGTTTGCACTTGGCTTATCGATCTTGTTAATAGCGACGATGATCTCTACACCAGCTGCTTTTGCATGGTTAATAGCCTCTACAGTCTGCGGCATAACACCGTCGTCTGCTGCTACTACCAGAATAGCGATATCTGTAGACTGGGCACCTCTCATACGCATAGCGGTAAATGCCTCATGTCCAGGTGTATCAAGGAAGGTGATCTTTCTTCCGTTGATCTCAATAACAGATGCACCGATGTGCTGTGTAATACCACCGGCCTCTCTGGAGGTTACATTGGTCTGGCGGATGGCATCCAGAAGGGATGTTTTACCATGGTCAACGTGACCCATAACGCAGACTACAGGAGGTCTGGAAACCATATCTGCCTCATTTTCGTCTTCTTCTTTCAGAAGTTCAGCGATAACGTCAACCTTTTCTTCCTGCTCGCAGAGAACGTCAAATTCCATTGCGATCTCTTCTGCCTGATCGTAGTCGATCTCCTGGTTTAATGTAACCATCTGGCCCTTTAAGAACAGCTTCTTAACAATAACAGATGGCTGCAGTTTCATCTTATCAGCCAGTTCCTTAATGGTTAAACGCTCTGGAAGAGTAATGGTCTTAACATCCTCCACCTTAGCCTCTTCTTTCTTAGGCTGCGGCATAATGAAAGCTCCCTTTCCTGTCTTTGGTGCTTTCTTCTTGCCGTCTTCTTCTCTGTCTCTCTTGTCAAAACGGTCATTCTTATGAGCGTTCTTATTTGCCTGACGAGTGCTGCTTGGCTTTGTCTGGATCGGGCTGTCAAATGCAGATGCGCGGTTGTCTCTGCTTCCAGAGGAACGGCGGCTGTCTCTGCTGCCATTTCTGCTTGTATTGTCTCTGTCCTTATCTTCTCCAAAACGGGAGCCGAAGCCGCCCTGATTTCTGTCACGATTCTGAAAACCGCCCTGTGGTCTGTCTCCACGGTTCTGATAGCCGCCGCCCTGCGGTCTGTCTCCACGGTTCTGGAAGCCGCCCTGTGGTCTGTCTCCACGATTCTGATAGCCGCCGCCCTGTGGTCTGCCGTCACGGTTCTGGTAACCACCCTGTGGTCTGTCTCCACGGTTCTGATAGCCGCCGCCCTGCGGTCTGTCTCCACGGTTCTGGAAGCCGCCCTGTGGTCTGTCTCCACGGTTCTGATAGCCGCCCTGTGGTCTGTCTCCACGATTCTGGTAGCCACCGGTTCTAACCTCACGGTTCTGATAGCCGCCCTGTGGTCTGTCTCCACGATTCTGGTAGCCACCAGTTCTGTCTCCACGGTTCTGATAACCGCCCTGTGGTCTCTCACCACGGTTATCTCTCTGATAGCCATTCTGGCTTCTTCCCTGGAAATCTCCTCTTTCAGCCTGTGCAGGTCTGCTTTCTGCTGCTGGAGCAGCTGTTTCCTGTACCTGTGGCTTTACTTCTGCTGCCTGTACCGGTCTTGCCTCTTCTGCCTTTGGAGCTGCCTGCTGTGGCTTTGGCTGCTGCTTTGGCACCGGACGCTTGATCTGCTGCTGTGCGTTCTGCGGACGGAATACAGCAGTCAGTTTCTTCTTTGCAGGCTCTGTTTTTCCTGCCTCTGCCTTTGGTGCTCCCTCTTTTTTCTGACCAACAGCGTTTCTTACCATATTTTCCTGGTCTTTTGATACGCTGGAAGCTGCAAAAAGAGAAGCAGAGCTGTCTTTCTGTTTAATAATATCTAATACTTCTTTACTGGTCTTACCCAGTTCATTTGCCAGTTCACTTACTCTCATTCAAACTACCTCCATTTACATTCATCCGTGATGCCAGGGATTTGGCAAATCCTGCGTCCTCTACTGAAAGGGAAGCACGAAATTCCTGTCCCATAGCATGCCCAAGTTCCTCTTTTGTGCCGAACAGATAGATAGGAACTTTATAGTGAGTACACATATTGGTAAACATTTTCTTTGTATTATCAGAAGCCTCTTCTGACACGATCACCATATGGGAACGTCCGCTTTTTACAGACTTTTCCGTAGAAAATTCTCCGCTGACTACTCTTCTTGCCCTGGTTGCCAGTCCGATCAGACTGAATACTTTATTTTTATCTGTCAATTTCTTCCATCTCCTTTTCCAGAGTTTCATAAACCTCTCTGGGGATAGCCATTTTAAAGGATCGTTCCAGGCCTCTGCCTTTCACAGCCTTCTTAAAGCACTCCATAGACGGACACAGATAGGCGCCGCGGCCATTTTTACGTCCTGTAGCATCCAAAAGGATCTGATCTTCGGCTGTTTTGATCACTCTTATCATTTCTTTTTTACTTTTCATCTCACCGCAGCCAATGCACTGCCTCAGCGGGATCTTCTTTACACTCACTTATTATCACTCCTAATCTTCCAGAGCTTATCTCTACTGTTCGTCGTTTTCTTCCTGGTAGTCATCCTGAGCTGCTTCTTCTGTCTCTTCTGTTTCTTCCGGAGCATCGCCGTACTGTAAGCCCATCTGCTCAAACAGTCCCATTTCCTTTGCCTGGGTCTCGCTCTTGATATCGATCTTATATCCGGTCAGTCTTGCTGCAAGGCGGGCATTCTGTCCTTCCTTACCGATTGCCAGTGATAACTGGTAATCTGGAACAATGACCTGTGCCTCTTTTGCTTCTTCATCAGCAACAACACAGATAACCTTTGCAGGGCTTAATGCATTCTCGATCAGGTATGCAGGATTCTCATCCCAGTTGATGATATCGATCTTCTCACCCCGAAGTTCATTAACGATAGCATTAACTCTGGCGCCATTTACACCTACACATGCGCCTACTGGATCTACACTTGCGTCATTGGACTTAACTGCGATCTTGGTTCTGGAACCAGCCTCTCTTGCAATAGCCTTGATTTCTACTGTACCATCATGTACTTCAGATACTTCCTCTTCAAAAAGGCGCTTAACAAGGTCTGGATGAGTTCTGGATACGGAGATACGTGGTCCCTTTGTGGTATCTTTTACTTCTACGATGTAAACCTTAATACGCTCGTTTGGACGGAAGGTTTCGCCCTTTACCTGCTCGCTTTCGTTTAAGATAGCGTCTACCTTACCAAGGTTGACACTGATATTTTTTCCAAGGTAACGCTGTACAATACCGGTAGCAACGTCTTTTTCCATGGTATAGTAATCATTGTATAATGCTTTGCGCTCTTCTTCACGGATCTTCTGAAGGATCACGTTCTTTGCATTCTGGGTTGCAATACGTCCAAATTTTTTGGAATCTAACGGTACCTGTACGGTATCGCCCAGCTGATACTTGGCGCTGATCATTCTTGCGTCTGCCAGGCTGATCTCCATAACCGGATCTTCTACCTCTTCCACTACAGTCTTCTCTGCATATACAGCAAAGTCGCCGGTTGTACGGTTCATAACAACTTTTACATTGTCAGCTTTGCCGAAATTGTTTTTACAGGCAGTGATAAGGGAATTTTCAATTGCCTCGATCATGGTATCTTTAGAGATATTTTTCTCTTTTTCCAATACCTCCATTGCCTCTAACAGTTCCTTATTCATGTTTATCCTCCTATCATGTTCTCCATGGTTAAAAATCAAGTGCCAGACGGATCAGTGCAATATCCGCTTTTTCAAATACAGCCTCACTTCCATCTTCCATGGTCAGTGTCACTGTCTTATCATCATATGCGCTCAGTGTACCTGTAAATTCCTTCTGTCTGTCAATGGCTTTGTAAAGTCTTACTTCTACTTCACGGCCAATGCTTCTTGCGTAATCCTTTTCCTTCTTTAACGGTCTTCCAAGTCCTGGTGAGCTTACCTCTAAAATGTAGCTGTCATCGATAAAGTCTTCTTTGTCCAGCCAGTCGCTGAGTCTGCGGCTGATCACTTCACAGTCATCTACTGCAATGCCGCCCTCTTTATCAATATAGGCTCTTAAGTACCAGGTGCCAGCTTCTTTTACGTACTCTACATCTACCAGTTCAAAGTTGTTCTCTTCCATAAGAGGAAGGAGGTATGCTTCTACTCTGCTTTCATAGCTTTCCTTTTTTGTCATGTCTGCACCACCTTTCTTTCCCTAACAATACGAAAGAGTGGACCAGCGCCCACTCTTACATTAAGTAAAATCCATTAGTTATCGTATACACTATACCATTATGTGTGTGGAAATGCAAGCACTTTTTTCCATGGGACACCGGAGCCGTATTTCGGCCGTCTTCTGGCTGTATATCAGCTGTGAAGCAGAGCGGCCGCCTGTGGAAAAGGTTTTAGGCTGCGCTCTAAAACGCCATGGATATAAGCAATGGTCATTCCGTAATTAGTAATAGGAACATTCTGGTCACAGGCACATTTAATGCGGTACTTCATTTCTCTTCCATTTAACATGCAGCCACCGCAGTGAACGATCAGTTTATACGGACTCAGACCATCTGGAAACTCTGTGCCGGAAGTGAAGGTAAATTCCGGTTCTGCCCCTGTAAACTTGCGGATCCAGCCTGGCAGCTTTACTGTTCCAATATCACCGCACTGTCTGTGGTGGGTACATCCTTCTGAAATCAGGATCTTATCACCGGTTTTTATCTTATTTAAAGCTGCCGCACCTGCAACCATTGTATCTAATTCTCCCTTATATCTGGCAAAGAGAATGGAAAAAGAGGTAAGCAAAATATCTTCTGGTGTATCTTTTGAAACTTTTCCAAATGCCTGGCTGTCAGTGATCACCAAACTGGGCTTTTTCCCAATATTTTCCAGTGTGTTTTTCAGCTCATTGTCTTTTACTACAATAGAAACAGCGCCTGCCTCTAAAATATCACGTATGGTCTGCTGCTGAGGAAGGATCAGACGGCCTTTTGGAGCTGCTTTATCAATTGGAACTACCAAAACCACAAAATCAGAAGGATTTAACAGATCTGCTACTAATGGTTTTGAAACCTCTTCTGTTTTTGCTGCTTTTGCAATGGCTTCTTTTAATTCTGTGATGCCTTCTTTTGTGCGGGCGCTGACTGCAAGAACCGGGATATTTTCATGTTCCGGTGCAGTCTTTGGACAGACTGCCTGGTCTATTTTATTAAACACGATCATGGAGGGGATCTGCTTTTCCTGTATCTTATTTAAAAGCCCTTCCTCTTCTGTACCAAAACCGGTCTGGCTGTCCACAACCAATACTGCCACATCGGTTTTATTTAACACCTGATAACTTTTTCTGACCCTTAATTCCCCCAGCTCACCTTCATCATCAATTCCCGGGGTATCGATCACTGTTACCGGACCTAATGGAAGTAATTCCATAGATTTATACACCGGATCTGTAGTAGTTCCTTTTACATCTGATACCACTGCCAGCTCCTGACCGATCACTGCATTTAATACACTGGATTTTCCCGCATTTCTTCTGCCGAAAAAGCCTATATGGACCCGTTCTCCTGAAGGAGTTTCGTTCATTCCCATGTCTGTGCCTGCCTTTCTGTGCTGCTTGTCTGTTTTGTGGTTATTATACTTGCATGAGAACTGTTTTTCAAATGATTTTTAGATATTTGCTTTTCCTATATAAATAGAGTATAATACATAAACACACGGGGAAACCCGAATACGTAATGTTCTCTCGGAGTCTTTCTCACAAAATCAGGCATAGAAAGATTCCGAGAAAACATAGCAAACACCAGGAGGAAACCTGTTATGACATTTGTATATCCCGCTGTTTTTACTCCACACGAAAAAGACAATGGTTTTCATGTGGAATTCCCGGATCTGGAATGCTGTGAGGCTGATGGACCGGATCTGGAGGATGCTGTAGAAAATGCAAGAGATGCTGCCCGCAACTGGATCACTGCCGAGCTGGAAGATACCTGCGAGATCCCGCCTTCTACCCATGTAGATGATATTGAGTTAAAAGAAGGCATGTTTATCAAAAATATTATGGTCATTATCAAGCTGCTGCCGGATAATGACTGACAGACTGTAGTTTTTTCTCTCCGCCCAGGGCGGGGTGTAAATATTACAGCTGCATAAGCACAAAGAGCCCTGAACACATCATAAAATGTGCTCAGGGCTTTTCTTTTTGATCCAATCTGCTGTATTTCCCGCCAGGATTGGGAAAACTATTACTTACTCTCCGATCATGATCTTAATGATCTCTTCGTTTGTCTCTTTCATTCCTTCTTTTCCAAGACGGCCTACATTCTTTAAGGTCTCTTCTACGCCCTTTGTAACGATTCCGTCACCGCCGTAGAACTGCTGTCCTCTGATGTACATGTTGTAGCCTAAGATACCAGCTTCTACTGCAGAGGCGATCTTTGCTGCACAGGAAGCCTTTGCGCCATCACAGACGATACCAGATACAATAGCCAGTGCATTTACTACTGTATGGGTGATCTCCTTGAAACCGCCACCGCACAGATATGCGATACCTGCGCCTGCACCAGCACCTGCGCTGACTGCGCCACAGTATGCAGAAAGACGGCCGATTGGTGTCTTCTGGTGAATGGCTGCCAGGTTGGATAATGCAAGAGCACGATACATTTTCTCTTCTCCTACCTTTAATTCTTTTGCGTATACGATAACCGGAACAGACGCTGTAATTCCCTGGTTACCGCTTCCGGAGTTAATGACTACAGGCAGTTCACATCCATTCATACGTGCATCAGAACCAGCTGCCGCCATTGCTTTTGCGCGGACACGCACATTGCTTCCTTCCATATCTAACAGGACTTTACCGATGTTGGCACCATAATTTCCTTTGATTCCCTCTTCTGCAATGGTCCAGTTATAGTCGATCTGGCGCTTTAAAATTGGTTTGATCTCTTCTACATCTACTGTATTGATAAAATCCCAGATGTCTTCCATATTTAAAAGAGTTCTGTCTGTAAGGCCTTCCTCGCTTTCGCCCTTTACTTCTGTCTGCTGTAAGATCTCACCATTCTTTTCAATGAGAACAATATTGGTGTGATAATTTACAATACGTACCTTTGCATAGTCATCTCCCTTAAAGAGAGTCACAACGATTTCAAATGTAAGACCGTTATCCACATGCTCTACAGAAATAGGAGTCTTATCCAGGAATTCTCTCATTTCTTTTACCTGATCCTCTGTAACATGAGCGATTACTTCCAGCTCTTTGTCAGGATCACCTGCAATAATACCTGCGGTTGCAGCAGCCGGGATTCCCTTTAAATGATCTGTGTTTGGCACAATAACAGATTTTACATTTTTAATAATACTTCCACTGGCACCGATTGCCACTCTCTCCGGCATCTGTCCCAGAACTTTTTTTGCAACTGCTGCTGCATAAGCTAAGGCAATCGGCTCTGTACATCCCATTGCAGGGATCAGTTCCTCTTTCAGGATCTGAATATACGCATTGTATTTTTCATTTGTTTTTTCCATTTTTCACAGCCTCCAAATTCATTGTAATTCATTTGTTCTCAATTGCTTATTCTTATGTATTTGTCCTTGATTTCTCTCTGCACTTAATGTAACATAGAAATAACCTAATGTAAAATTTAACGTTTTAAACATATTGTTTAATTTTTTTTATGGATATGAAAGGATCATTCTTATGGAATTTCGTGAACTATCTACCTTTCTTCAGGTAGCCAAACTACAGAGCTTTTCAAAGGCAGCCAGGGTTTTAGGCTATTCCCAGGCGGCTGTTACCATCCAGATCAAACAGCTGGAGCAGGAGCTGGGCGTCCACCTTTTTGACCGTATTGGCAAGCAGACTTCCCTGACACATCAGGGCAGTGTTTTTTACGAATATGCAGCCTCTATTATGCGGGATATCGCCCAGGCAAAGGACGCTGTCTCTCATTCCCAGGAGCTGAACGGACGTCTGTGCATTGGAACCATAGAGTCTATCTGCGCCTCTATTTTTCCAACCCTTCTCACGGAATACCACAGACGGCATCCCAATGTAAATATCAGCATCCGCACCGATTCTCCGGACCAGCTTTTAGAGCAGATCAACGGCAACCAGCTGGATCTGGTGTATTTTATGGATAAACGGGTTTATGATGTGAAATGGGAAAAAGTATTAGAAGAACCGGAAGATATTGTATTTGCGGCTACGCCGGATCATCCGCTGGCTAAACGTGGCGAACCTCTGGAATTAGATGAAGTCCTCTCCTATCCTTTTGTACTCACAGAAAAGGATGCCAGCTACCGTCTGATCTTAGAACAGTACCTGGCTTCTATGGAAAAGCATCTGGACCCATATCTGGAAATTGGAAATACGGATTTTATCCTGCAGTTTTTAAGGCAGAACACAGGTGTTACTTTTCTCCCTCATTTTACAGTAGAGCGTTCTGTAAAGGAAGGTTATCTGTGCATTCTTCCGGTAAAGCATTTTGCCATCCGCACCTGGCGGCAGCTTCTTTATCATAAGGATAAATGGGTCACAAGAGAAATGGCCGAATTTATCAAACTGGCCCAGGAGCTTTCTTAATTTTTCACAAAACAGGTTCTATGGAATCTCTTCAGATTCTAAGGTCTTTTATTCTGCACTTTACATTTTCTATGATCTGCTGATATAATAAAAAGGTATAGTACATATGAATTAATGTTATAGGATAAGAATAGATCTGAATGTACACTGGATATTTTGGAGGTTTTTCATGGAACAGAATCTTTCTCAATATAAAATCTTTTATGAAGTGGCAAAAGCAGGCAATATTTCCAAGGCAGCCAAGGAGCTGTATATCAGCCAGCCTGCTATCAGCAAGGCAATCAGTAAGCTGGAGGACAGTCTGGGACTTTCTTTATTTACCCGCAGTTCCCGGGGAGTACAGCTGACTTCTGAGGGGGAGATCCTGTTTGAGCACACCAGGGAAGCCTTTGATACCTTAAGCAGAGGGGAACAGGAATTAAAACGTATCCAGGAGTTTGACATTGGCCATCTGCGGATCGGTGTCAGCAATACTCTGTGTAAATATGTGCTTCTCCCTTATCTGAAGACTTTTATTGACCAGTATCCACATATGAAGGTAACCATCGAAAGCCAGTCCACTGCCCAGACTCTTTCCAGACTGGAACAGCAGAAGCTGGATCTTGGCCTGGTTGCTGAGCCTTCTCTTCGCAAGGATCTGGCATTTATTCCGGTTATGGATATCCAGGATACCTTTGTGGCTACACCGGCCTATCTGAACAATCTGTACGTAAGGGAAGGGAAAGATACCAATATTTTCGAGACAGGAAATATCATGCTCCTGGACCAGAGCAATATGACCCGTCATCATGTAGATGATTATATGTCTGAAAATCATATTGTACCCAGACAGGTGCTGGAAGTAACTACCATGGATCTGCTGATCGAATTTGTAAAGATCGGACTGGGAGTTGCCTGTGTGATCAAGGAACTGGTACAGAAAGAATTGGACAACGGAACGCTGGTAGAGCTGCCGTTGGAGATTCCGATTCACAGAAGGACCATCGGATTTGCCTATCATCCGGCAAACCAGGCTATGTCACTTAAGACGTTTTTGGAGTTTTTGTATTAAACAGACCTGACCCGCGCCTGGGCGCTGCATATAAAAAAACTCCCGGAATCTCAAAGGTCACGGCCTTCTGAAATTCCGGGAGTTTTGTATTCATACGGAAAACCCGAACTCTGCTTAGTTATTAATTAACTTATCGGATTCGTTGTTCCAGCTGTACAGCTTACGGATCTCAGCACCGATCTTCTCTGATGGATGCTCAGAAGCAAGCTTTCTCATAGCCTGGAAGTGTACCTGACGGCCTGCTGGGGACATGTCAAGTAAGAATTCCTTAGCGAAGGTACCATCCTGGATATCGGAAAGAATCTTCTTCATAGCCTTCTTGGTCTCAGCGGTAACGATCTTAGGTCCGGTTACATAATCACCATACTCAGCGGTATTGGAGATAGAGTAACGCATTCCAGCGAAACCAGACTGATAGATCAGGTCTACGATCAGCTTCATCTCATGGATGCACTCGAAGTAAGCGTTTCTTGGATCGTATCCAGCTTCTACCAGAGTTTCGAAACCAGCCTGCATTAAAGCGCAAACACCGCCGCAAAGAACAGCCTGCTCACCAAACAGGTCAGTTTCTGTCTCAGTACGGAAGGTGGTCTCTAACAGACCTGCTCTTGCACCACCGATAGCAAGGCCGTAAGCCAGTGCTTTCTCCAGTGCTTTTCCTGTGTAACCCTGCTCTACAGCTACCAGACAAGGAGTTCCCTTGCCAGCCTGATACTCACTACGTACAGTGTGGCCTGGTGCCTTAGGAGCGATCATGGTAACATCTACGTTCTTTGGTGGCTTGATGCATCCGAAGTGGATATTGAAGCCATGTGCGAACATCAGCATATCGCCATCCTTTAAGTTTGGCTCGATGTCCTTCTTGTACATATCTGCCTGCAGCTCATCGTTGATCAGAATCATGATGATGTCTGCTCTCTTCCAGGAGCGGCTTCCCTCATACAGACCGATGATAACATCGCATCCGGACTCCTTTAAATTTAATGCATGTGCATGTCCCTGGCTGCCGTAACCAATAATAGCAATGGTCTTGCCCTCTAACATTGAAAGGTTACAGTCTTCCTGATAATAAATCTTTGCCATAGCGTTTTTTTCCTCCTACTATCGTATAAAACTTATAACCAGCAGATTCACTGGCATATTTATGTTAAGACAGCAAGTCCGACGCCTCTCTGTTCGCCTTTGGCTGCCCCCTTAAGCTCCTTTTTACATTTTGCCTTATGGCAAAATACGGATGTCTTCGCTGCCGCGCTCCAGTCCGGTCAGGCCGGTACGGGCCAGTTCCAGGATCTCGTAATCTTCTAACAGATTAATGAGGGCATCCAGCTTTGACTGGTCTCCTGTAAGCATAACAGTAAGGGAATCTTTTCCCACATCCACAATGGTCGCACGGAAAATGCTTGAAATCGCGCTGACCGCCTGACGGTCATTTGCTCCGGCTCTCACCTTGATCATCATAAGCTCTCTGTATACAGAGCGGTCAGGGCGGAGTTCCTTGATATCTCTTACATCTTCCAGTTTGTTTAACTGGTTCTTGATCTGCTCAAGAACGGTCTGGTCTCCTAATGACACAACAGTCATTCTGGAATACCTTGGGTCTGCAGTAACACCTACTGTCAGGCTCTCAATATTATATCCACGGCGGCTGAACATACCCGCTACACGGGACAGAACACCGGCCGTATTATCCACTAACAATGATAACACGATTCTGTCATCCATCATATCATTTGCCTCCATATCGGCCCACTAAAGACAAATGTCTTTAAGCGTCCCACATATTAGTTTTTATGATAACAACCATTACCCATTTTGTCAATTGCCTAATTGTAATGGGTATTATGCCTTCTGGTTATGATACGAGTATTTTTCTCAATTCATTAATACTTTCAGCTATATAAGCAGCGTGACATTCTTCCATTTCCTTCCTGTCACCATATCCAAACAGTACGCCTACACATTCTAATCCCTGTTCTCTGGCTCCCAATACATCATGCTCTCTGTCGCCAACCATAAGGATCTGCTCTTTTTTACGAGAAAGGCCGCAGGTATCTAAAACATACTTAATTACATCACCTTTACGCACACGGGTCTCTTCCAGATCAGCGCCTCCTATAAACTCAAAATAAGAAGCAAGCCCGAAATGCTCCATGATCTGCTTTGCAAAAACCTCTGGTTTGGAAGTTGCAAGATATAACTTCTTTCCTGCTGCCTTTAATTCTCCTAACATTTCCGGGATGCCTGGAAATACTTTATTCTGGCTCCAGCCTGTTACGGAAAAATATTCACGGTAAACCTGGATCGCCTCTTTTGCCTGGTCTTCTGGAAAATCATAATATTTCTGGAAGCTTTCTTTTAATGGCGGACCGATAAAAGGACATAAACTATCCAGATCATCCACCTGGATGCCATAATGCTTTAACGCGTACTGTACTGCTTTTGTGATCCCTTCTTTGGGATCTGTCAGTGTGCCGTCCAGGTCAAACAGCAGATATTCTTTGTTTTTCATGTTGTAAGTAATTCCCTTCTTTAAATATTAAGCTTTTTGACCAGCGCCTGATCCTCTTGTATCATTTCGTATCATTCCTGATCTTCAAAAAGCACTCCGTCTTTAAAAGCCTTCATCATTTCATTTCCTACGCTGATATAAAGAGGATATTCCACGATCTCATCCCGGCTAAACCAGCCTGCTTCTGCCAGTGCGTCTTCCTCTAAGCGTATGGTATCATCT
>JBNMGK010000400.1:0-2418 GCA_050872205.1 Enterocloster sp. | reverse complement strand
GCTACTGCTATGGTCCCAGGTGACCACGGAACTACCTATGGCGGAAATCCACTGGTGACAGCTGCTGCAGACGCAGTTCTGGATATCTTTGAAAAACGCCACATTGTAGACCATGTAAAGGAAGTTGGCGCTTATTTGTATGAAAAGCTGGAGGGCTTAAAAGACAAGTATGATGTGATAAAAGACCACCGTGGTGTCGGTCTGATCCAGGGACTGGAATTTACAGTGCCTGTAGGCCCGATCGTATCTAAGGCATTATTAGAGCAGAAGCTGGTGCTTATCAGTGCAGGTGCCAACATTATTCGTTTTGTTCCGCCTCTGATCATTGAAAAGAGTGATGTAGATGAAATGATCAAGAGACTGGAAGCAGTGATCAAAGAAATGTAGTGAAAAAGCTATCATGACTGGTGTGAAAAGGCCGGTAGTTGAGAAAAAATAGCAAAACTGCACGAATAATGAACTGTACAGTTCAGAAAACACGACAAAATAACAAAAAATACAGTTTTTTCCCCTCCTGATTTCTGGTAGACTTAAGTCAACAGAAAAGACAGGAGGGTTTTTATTATGAAGAAAAAACTTGCATTGTTACTGGCTTGTACCATGGCGTTAGGCCTGACAGCATGCGGCGGTTCTAAACCTGCAGCAGCTCCGGAGACAACCGCAGCAGCAACAGAAGCAGCCGCAGAAAGCAAAGCTGATGAGACAACAGAGGCAGCCGGCGGGGACATGGATGCTCTGATCGAAGCAGCTAAGGCTGAGGGCGAATTAACTGTATATGGTTCCTGCGAAGAGGAATACTTATCAGCAGCCTGCCAGAACTTTGAAAAACTCTACGGAATTAAGACAAAATACCAGAGACTTTCTACTTCAGAAGTTTACACCAAGGTTTCTGAAGAAGCTGGAAAGCCTTCAGCAGATGTATGGTTCGGCGGAACCATGGATCCTTACAACGAAGCAGTTGCAGCTGGTCTGCTGGAACCATATGACGCGATCAATGCTGTAAACCTGATCGGTGATGAGTACAAAGATCCTACCAACTGCTGGTATGGTATCTACAAAGGCATCCTGGGCTTCATGGTTAATACAGAAGAACTGCAGCGTTTAGGTCTGGAAGCACCTAAGACATGGGATGATCTGACCAAGGAAGAGTACAAGGGCCTGATCATGATGTCCAACCCAAATACCGCTGGTACTGCTAAACTGATCATCAACACCATGATCCAGATGAAGGGCCATGACGAAGCTATGGAATACTTCAAGGCTCTGGACAAGAACATTGCTCAGTACACCAAGTCCGGTTCCGGTCCTTCCAAGATGGTTGGCCCTGGCGAGTGTGTAATCGCTATTGGTTTCTTACATGATGGTATCTATCAGATCCTTCAGGGATATGACAACATCCAGCTGATCGTTCCAGAAGACGGAACATCCTTCGAAGTTGGCGCAACCGCTATCTTAAAGGGCGCTTCTCATCCAAACGCAGCAAAACTGTGGATCGAGTATGCATTATCTCCTGACTGTGTAGACCATGCAAAAGAGAATGGTTCTTATCAGTTCCTGGTATTAAAGAACGCAACCCAGCCAGAAGAAGCTGAAAAGTTCGGTCTGGATATGACCAATACCATTGACTATGACTTTGAAGACGCAAAAGAGAACAGTGCTAAGTATGTAGAAGACTTCTTCGAAGCATTAGGAAGCACCTCTGAAGGCGCTGACTCCAGCCGTTTCTTAACTGAGTAATCGGAATAATAAACGGACTGAAAAAGTCACTATTAAAGTCATTCTTAAAAAAGAAAGTAAAGCTTATATAAAGTAAGCTAAGCAGAAAATGCTGCGTAATGGAATAAACATTGCGCAGCATTTTCAAATCAAAGGTATATTTAAGGATCAAAAGTTTAGAAAAGGGGGTCTCGCAATGGCCGGAAAACAAAGTGCACAGCTGGAACGGAAGAAATTTTTTGCTGACCCGATCATGGTCTCAATGATCGTTGTCCTTCTGGTTTTTCTGGCGCTGTTTATCCTGTACCCGCTGTTAATGCTGTTAGTAGACAGCTTTTATGCAGAGGGAACCATTACACTGGACGTATTTAAGCGTGTTTTAAATCTGGAACGTTTCCGCAATGCGTTTAAAAACACACTGACACTTGGATTTATCGTAGGTTTTGCTTCTACAACCATTGGTTTATTATTTGCTTATGTAGAAGTATATGTTAAATTGAAAACAAAGATACTGGAAAAGTTATTTGGTCTGGTATCTATGCTTCCTGTTGTATCTCCGCCATTCGTACTGTCTCTGTCCATGATCATGCTGTTCGGACGAAGCGGTATCATTACCCGTTCCCTTTTAGGTATCTACGACTCTAATATTTACGGACTGTTAGGTATCTCCGTTGTTCAGACACTTACATTCTTCCCTGTATG
>JBNMGK010000466.1:0-1852 GCA_050872205.1 Enterocloster sp. | reverse complement strand
AGAAAAGGGCGGTGGTGCCTTTTGCTTTGCAGGTATCATCTTTTAAGGCTTTCATGCCGGTTGCGATAAAAATAAGTCCGATGATGCAGTAGAAAACTTCTGCAACAATGGTGCTTATGGTCCAGGTAATATTATTTATCCTCCTTTGCAGCTTTGGATGCCAGACGGCGTTTTAAGATCTGGTCAAAGATCAGGGCGTAGATAACACCTACTACAGCAGAGATCACGGCAACAGGAACAGACTGGCCTGCGATCTGGAGTGCATCTACAGGATAACCCTGTTCGCTTAAGGTGGATACGATCAGAAGTGTTCCGGAAGAGCCCATGAAACAGTTCTGTGCAAAGAAGTTGCCGTAGTTTTCGCTTCCGGCACACATTCCCTTGATCTGGTCTTCAGATTTCTCGTCCAGTTCTTTATACTGTACAACAGCTGCCGCCTGAGCCATAGGATTGATCAGCGGGCGGATAAACTGAGGATGACCGCCGATACGCAGGGAGAAGGCAGATGCAAAGGTACGGATGACCTGCCAGATCGCGATCAGCTTTCCTGTGGTCATGTTCTTTAAAGAACGGATAAAGTCTACTGCCTTATCTTTTAAGCCATTTCGCTCACACAGACCGATCACAGGCAGTGTAAGGATGAAAAGAGTAGCAGTACGGTTTGTGATAAATGCGGTGCCCAGTGTGTTCAGGATATCCATAGGACTCATGCCTGCAACCAGTCCAGTGGCAAGACCTGCCACCACTACTACAGCCAGGGTGTCTAATTTAAGGATAAAGCCGATCACGACTATGAGTACACCAATTAATTTGATGATTTCCATTAAATAAAAATCCTCCTTAAAGTATAGTAAATATAGTATGGAGAATTGTAACATATTTATAATCTCCGGGCAAGGAGAAAGGCCTGGAAATAGGGTACGGAGCGGGTATTGGGAAAAATTGTCAAAAAGAAAACAAAGAGTTTGTGAAAATCATAACGCCCCATATGGAATTGTTAAGACAAAACGAACAAAAAAAGTTAGAATGTCTAAAAAAAATTGCAAATAATGCAAAATATGCCATTGCTTATTTACGGGATATCGAGTATAATCTATTCAAGTTGTACAAAATCTGGGGGGATAGTTTCGGTATTTTCCGATTGTATTTATAAAAAAACAACAAAAAGTACCCGAAAGTTTGATATACTATTGACAAGGAAAGGGATATGATTTATGAAGGACTGGCAGTATATTTTGAGAAATCTTTCACTGCTTAGCCAGATGGGAATTTCCTTAGCGGCTCCGCTGCTGTTGTGTCTTTTTTTATGCAGCTGGCTTAACAGCCGTTTTATGATAGGCGGATGGATCTATATCCCCGGTTTTATCATGGGACTTGGGGGTTCCTTTATGACAGCATATAAAGTATATCTTGCCATTATGAAGACGCAGAAGAGGAAAAAGAACAGAGAACATGAGAGATCATTTAACAATCATGTGTAATGGGAGGTAGGAATTATGAAGATCCAGCCGGCAGTAAAGAAAGAAACAGGACACATCGCATGCTGGAGCGGCGCAGGTACCATTCTTATGATCGTCGCTTTTGCAGTCTGCCATAAACTTTTTCCAGATGCAGTACCATTTGACTATAAGGTAGTTATTGGCGGCGTTATTGGCGCGGCTGTTGCAGTAGGAAACTTTTTTATTATGGGACTTACGGTGCAGAAGATCGCATCCGGGGAACAGAGTGATGAACAGGCCTACAAGAGTATGAAAATCAGTTACAGATACCGTTCCATGGCCCAGTTGTTATGGATCGTTCTGGCAATGGTATTACCATTTGTTAATGCTGCGGCGGGCATTATACCGCTGTT
>JBNMGK010000493.1:0-1546 GCA_050872205.1 Enterocloster sp. | reverse complement strand
TATCCACGCCGCAGGTCTTAAATGCTTCCATCCAGACTTCATTTTTAAAGAATTCTGACCAGGAATCATAGATAGCGCCCTTGCGGTATGCTTCTTCGATCACAGCACCTACACGGCGGTCGCCTCTTGCAAGAACGCCCTCTAAAACAGTCAGCTCTGCCTCATGCCAGTTATATTTTAAACTCTTAAAGTTCTTCATTTCACGGAACTTGCCGCGGACGATATTCGCGCGCTCTAAAAATTCTTCCTTAGTGCACATTCTTGCCCACTGGAATGGGGTAAATGGCTTTGGAACGAAGAAAGAGGAGCTGGCAACTACCTGAACCTTGCCGTGTCTCTGATCTTTTGGGATCTCATCATAGTAAGTCTCTGCGATCTTCTCTGAAAGAAGGGCAATTCCTTCCATATCTTCTACTGTCTCTGTAGGCTGTCCTAACATAAAGTACAGTTTTACACGGTTCCAGCCTGCATGGAAAGCATCACTGGCACCCTTTAAGATCACCTCTTCTGTCAGTCCCTTATTGATAACATCTCTCTGGCGCTGGGAACCAGCCTCTGGAGCAAAGGTAAGACTGCTCTTTTTAATATCCTGGACCTTGCTCATAACATCCAGTGAAAAGGCATCAATACGCAGGGACGGCAGGGAAATATTTACTCCTTTTCCCTTAAACTCATCAATCAGGAAGTTTACAAGGCCTTCCAGGTGGGTATAGTCACTGGAGCTTAAAGAACTTAAGGAGATCTCTTCATGTCCGGTACTTTTAAGCATATCGTAGGCATAATGCTTTAAATACTCCAGACTGTGCTCTCTTAAAGGACGGTACACATTACCCGCCTGGCAGAAACGACATCCTCGGATGCAGCCTCGCTGGATCTCTAAAACGACTCGGTCCTGAGTTACCTTGATAAATGGCACCAGCGGTTTTTCAATATATGGCACACTGTCCATATCTGCTACTACCTGCTTAACGATCTTTTCTTTGGCAGCTGGGCAGTTTGGCGTAAAGCTTTTTAAAGTACCGTCTTCCTTGTATTCTACATCATAAAAAGCAGGAACATAGATTCCCTCGATCTGAGCTGCTTTCTCTAAAAAGTCTCTTCTGCTGCCGCCATTTTTCTTGTTTTCCTTATAGCAGTCTAACAGTTCAAAGTAAACTGTCTCGCCTTCACCGATGTAGAACATATCAAAGAAATCTGCTAAAGGCTCCGGATTGTAGGCACATGGGCCGCCACCGATGACGATAGGCATACCTTCTCCACGGTCTGCAGCGTGCAGCGGGATCTGTGCCAGGTCTAAAATCTGGAGCACATTGGTATAACACATTTCATACTGAAGGGTAATACCCAGAAAATCAAAGTTTTTAACCGCTTCCTGGGTCTCCAGGGTAAATAAGGGGATATTCTTCTCCCTCATAATGGGATCCAGGTCCATCCATGGGCTGTATACACGCTCACAGTAGATATCTTCCCTGGAATTAAACATGGAATACAGGATCTGGATGCCTAAATGGGACATACCGATCTCGTACACATCCGGGAAACACAT
>JBNMGK010000503.1:0-1412 GCA_050872205.1 Enterocloster sp. | reverse complement strand
TACCTCCGGGATAAATCCAGCACCAATTCCCTGGATCTTGTGGGCACCGCCATGTCCTTCAGACAGAACAGGAGATGTTGCAGGCTCTACTGCTACTACCTTTACATTTGGATTCTGCTCTTTTAAGTATGTGCCAACACCAGTAATAGTACCGCCTGTACCTACACCAGCTACAAAGATATCTACCTGTCCTTCTGTATCTCTCCAGATCTCAGGACCTGTGGTTTCTTTGTGGATTCTTGGGTTTACAGGGTTTACAAACTGTCCTGGAATAAAGCTGTTTGGAATCTCCTTTGCCAGCTCATCTGCCTTTGCAATGGCTCCGCTCATTCCCTTATCGCCAGGTGTAAGGACGATCTCAGCACCATATGCCTTTAAAATGTTGCGGCGCTCTACGCTCATGGTCTCTGGCATGGTTAAGATCACACGGTATCCCTTGGATGCTGCTACAGATGCAAGTCCGATACCTGTATTTCCGGAAGTAGGTTCAATGATAACAGAACCTGGCTTTAAAACGCCTCTTGCTTCTGCATCTTCGATCATTGCCTTTCCTACACGGTCCTTTACGCTTCCTGCTGGGTTAAAGTATTCCAGCTTCAGTAAAATTCTTGCTTTTAATCCTTCTTTTTTCTCCAGATTTACCGGCTCTAAAAGTGGTGTATTTCCTACTAATCCTGCTGCTCCCTTAACGATTCCTGCCATAATAAGCTCCTTCCTATGCATTGCACATATACATATCTGTTTACTGGGTTTTTAATTTATGGGTATTATAAAACCTATAAACCCACTTGTCAATAGGTTTATAGGTTTTTTTAACTTTTTCCTGGAACTTTTTATTGGATCATTGCTCCACTGGCATCAAATTTATAGGTTTTGCCCTCAATAACCATTTCTGTATTGCTGACCATAGCTCCGCTGGCATCCATATAATACCAGGTATCTCCCACCTGTACCCAGCCGGTCTGCTTTACATAATCTTTCATATAATACCATCTGCCACCAATCTTCTTCCAGCTGTTTGCAGGTATCTTTTCACTGTAGTCTGTAAATGACAGTTCAATGGTCACATGATCATTAATTCCATCTACATTTCCTTCCTGGGTACACTGCCAGATAGTACGGTTTGGATAGTTGTTAATGGTGCCATAACGGGCGTACCAGATATCATAGGGGATCTGCGCTGTATTTAAGTGATTGGTAAGCCAGTCATTGTTTGCGTATACGATCGGGCTGTAACCTGCATCTGCGATCACCTTACAAAATGCATTGACATTTTCCGTGATCTGAGCGGCAGTTAATCCCTGCTCTAACAGGTAATTGGACTCTACATCATAAGCTACCGGATAGGAAACAGGGAAATCCTTGATAACCTGAAGTACATATTCTGCTTCGTCTGCTGCTGTCTGGGCATC
>JBNMGK010000438.1:0-2117 GCA_050872205.1 Enterocloster sp. | reverse complement strand
GGGATCATCGATCAGCGGGTAAAATTTCAGGTCATCTGCCACAATGGAGGACAGAAAACCGCAGTCCACCTGTCCATGGATGATCCAGTCACGGATCTCGTCATAATTGCCATCAAAGATCTCCACCTGCACCTTTGGATAATGTTCTTTGAAAAAATGGATCACTCCCGGCATCCACAGTGCCGTGATACTTGAAGAGCTTCCTACCCGCAGCTTTCCTTCGATCTTGTGGTTGATATTAAAGGCCGCCTGGCGCAGCTTGGCTTTCTGATTTACCATTTCCTGAATATAAGGGATCAGCCTTGCTCCGTTATCTGTAAGTATGACCCCTTTTTTCACTCTGGCAAATAACTGGACCTCCAGCTCTTCCTCCAGTCCCGCCATCATCTGGCTGATACCGGACTGTGTGTAATTTAATGCCTCTGCCGCCCCGGAAAAACTGCCTGTTTCACACACTTTCAGGAAAATCTCATATCTGTCTTTCTGTTCTTTCATGTACCTTTGTACCGCCCCATACACATTGATCATAGTATTACAAAAAATTATATATAGTCATAAAAACATTCGTTTTACTGATATTATAACATGTGCTATTCTGGTGTGACAAGGAAGATCCAATCTATTGTTCCCAATCATTGGAACATAAAAAACATATCAGGGGGTTCTTTTTCATGGAGAAGAAGAAAAGCAATTTTTCCGGTCAGTTAGGCTTTGTTTTAGCCGCTGCCGGCAGTGCCGTAGGCGTGGGAAACCTGTGGCGTTTTCCATATCTGGCGGCTAAGGACGGTGGGGGACTGTTCTTAGTCATTTATCTGGCACTGGTTTTAACATTTGGATTTACACTGCTGGCATCTGACATTGCCATCGGCCGCAGAACAAAAGAAAGCGCCATCGGGGCTTATACCCAGATGTCGCCTAAATGGAAATTTTTAGGAGTTTTGACTTTTCTTGTGCCGGTCCTTATTATGACCTACTACGCTGTTATCGGCGGCTGGGTTACCAAATACGCCGTTGTCTATCTCACCGGCCAGACGGCCGCAGCAGCCCAGGACAACTATTTTACCTCATTCATCACTTCACCTGTATCACCAGTCCTGTTTGCCCTTTTATTCATGGGTGTAACAGCGTTCATTGTATACAATGGCGTAGAAGACGGTATTGAACGTGTTTCCCGTTACATGATGCCCATCCTTTTAGTTCTGGTAGTGGTGATCGCAGGCTATTCCCTGACACTGCACCATGTAGATGAAAGCGGCCAGATGCGCACCGGTATGAACGGCCTTATGTATTATCTGACACCTCATTTTGAGGGTCTGACTTTCAGCCGTTTCCTGCAGATCTTGCTGGACGCTATGAGCCAGCTATTCTTTTCTTTAAGCGTTTCCATGGGTATCATGATCACCTATGGCTCTTATGTAAAACCGGAAGTCAACTTAAATAAAGCGGTGAACCAGATCGAAATCTTCGATACAGGTGTAGCCCTTTTAGCAGGCGCCATGATCATCCCGGCAGTTTTCGTTTTTTCCGGCACCGAAGGCATGAGCGCAGGCCCAAGTTTAATGTTCATTTCCCTTCCTAAGGTCTTTGCAGCCATGGGAAAAGCAGGCACTTTTGTAGGCATCCTGTTCTTTGTAACAACCATTTTTGCCACTCTTACATCCTGCATCTCTGTGTTGGAGTCTATCACTGCCAACTGCATGGAGATCTTCCACACAGGCCGCAAGAAAACAGTCCTTGTACTGGCTGTGATCTACCTGGCTGCCTCTGCCATTATCGCCCTTGGCTACAGCATCTTCTACATTGAAGTAAAACTGCCAAATGGCTCTGTAGGACAGTTATTAGACATCATGGACTATATCAGCAACAGCGTTATGATGCCGTTTATCGCCCTTTTATCTGCTTTTCTCATCGGCTGGATCAAAACACCGGACTATGTAATTGAAGAAATGGAAAGCACCGGCGATACCTTCCGCCGCAAGAAGCTATATCGTGTTATGATCCGCTACGTGGCACCGGTGATGATGTTTGTATTGTTTTTGCAGTCTACTGGGATCTTATGATCCCAGTACCCATTCTGCCAGAAAACGTGCTGCTCCGTCCTCTTCATTATTACCGGC
>JBNMGK010000309.1:0-3587 GCA_050872205.1 Enterocloster sp. | reverse complement strand
CTGAAAGTACAGAATCCTATGGTCATGGAGGAGATACGCCATGCCATTGCCATGCAGAAAGCGCTGATCCAGACACCAGGCTTTGAGCCGGAGCGTTTTTACCATATGGATGCAGAGCTTCATTCCATCTGGTTTGAGGCTGTGAAAAGACAGAAGCTGTGGGAAATGCTTCAAGCCCAGCAGCTGCATTATACCAGATTCCGTATGCTGGACTTTACCACAGAAACGGACTTCAGCAGGATCACGCAGGAACATGAAGAATTGTTCCGCCTGATCTGCGAAAAGGATGAAAAAGGTCTGGAAAAAGCATTAAAAGACCACCTGTACTACAGCATGAAGCGTATGCGCCATGCCATTGAGGTGGATTACAAAGATTATTTTAAAGAAGAACCAGAAGAAGGACGGTTTGTCATTTGACAGGCCGTCCTTTGGTATTCGTAGTCATATGGTTTTCATCTGTAGTTATTTTTATCTGCGTTTCTATTTATTCATACCGCTTCAAATATTTTCTTTCACTGGGATTTTCTTCCAGATATTCTTCCAGCTCTTCCGGGGACAGGTGACTGTATACTTCGTCAAAAAATTCTTCGCCGGACATGGTGACGAAACGGGCGATGCGCTTTCGCAGTTCCTCGTCTTCTAAGAGTTTCTCGATCTCTTCTTTTGTGTACCAGCTCATAGGGGGACACCTCCTTGGCGTGCTTGTTTTATGCACCTTAATACCTATAGTATATTCGCTATTACGAAGATATTCAAGATGTAAAATCTAACTTATGCTTGATTTATCAATGGGGTTATGGGAGAAGGCATAGGATGATCGATTATTCACCGTTTTGGAAGACACTGGAAATATCAGAGGAAAACTGGTACACGCTGACGAAAAAGCATCATATATCAGACAGTACTCTGCACCGCTTAAAGCACAATCAGGATATTTCCATGAGGACGATCAATGACCTGTGCAGGATACTTGGATGTCAGATCGAGGATATTGCGGTTTATGTACCTTCGGATGAGGACCAGAAATTATAAGGATATATAAGAATAGAAAATGAAGACCACTCTGGCAGACCGTTAAAGATCAGCCGGAGTATTTTTTACGCTTTCCTATCTTTTAAAATCCTTCAAAGTAATATAAAATAATGAAAGGAATGTGTGAGAAGGAGAGAAGAAATGAAGAAATGGTTTCGGCTCCCATTGCAGGAAAAACTAAAATATCTTACCTTTTCAGCCGGTGCTGTGGTCTTTTTATCCATTGCGGCCAATATGCTGGTGGCTTTTTTCGGACTTGGCGGATTTGGAAGCATTTTAAAGGACAACTCCCAGAGCCTTGCTTTCTGGACGGCCATGGACGATGAAAGTGCTGCGTTTGATAAATATATCCAGGAACGTTCGTCAGATAGCCTGGATCAGTTGAAAGAGCGTACAAAACATACAAAGCGGCTGTTAGATGAGCTGCCTTTTGAATACAGGAATATCGGGAAAGAGCGGTATGCCAGAACATGGACGCTGCGAAATCTTTACGAAAATTATGAAGTGCTTTTAAATGGACTTCTGGAAAAAGAACATCTGGAAGAGGAAGACATGCCGGATGTTTATAAAATAAGGCGGGTCCAGGAATATCTTACAGGACAGGCGGGGCAGTTAGAGCAGCTGACTGTCCGGGGCGGAAGCCGTGAATATGAACAGCAGCGGTATATGCTGACGGTAATACCGGTGTGCAGCCTTATATGTGGAATGGCAGCCTTCTGGATGGTGCGCCAGTTAAACCGTACGGCCAGCCGCTATATTGTAAAGCCTATTGTGGAGCTGGCGGCGGATTCTGTGCGGATCGGTGAAAATGATTTTACAGGCCCGGATGTAGTGGCAGAGAGTGAAGATGAGATCAGCCGTCTGGTCCATGAATTCTGTCGTATGAAGGCATCTACCAGGGAAAATATCCGTAACATGGAAGAAAAGCATGCCATGGAGCAGAAATTAAATGACATGCGTCTTCAGATGTTAAAGAGCCAGATCAATCCCCATTTTTTATTTAATACCTTAAATATGATCGCCAGTACGGCCCAGATCGAGGATGCGGCAGCAACGGAGAAGATGATCACGGCGCTAAGCCGCCTGTTCCGCTATAATTTAAAGTCTGCAGGAGCTGTGATGCCTTTAGAGAGGGAACTTAAGATCATCCAGGATTATATGTATCTTCAACAAATGCGCTTTGGATAGCGGGTTCGTTATGACACGGATTGTGCACCGGAAACACTGGAAGTGTTAGTTCCTTCCTTTGTTTTGCAGCCTTTGGTAGAAAACTCTATTAAACATGGTCTTTCCAAGGACAGCAAAGGGGGACGGATCTTTATAAGGACCTGGATGCATAATGGAAAGCTGTGGATCTCCGTTGCAGATACAGGTGTTGGTATGGAAGAAGAGCGGTTAGAGCAGATCAGAGCCGCATTAAATGACGGTACGGAAAATGAGATCGGCATTGGTGTGGGAAATATTTACCGCAGAGTCCATGGAATGTATGAGGACGGGGAAATGCATATTTACAGTCATAAAGGGTGCGGAACAGCTGTGCAGCTGTCCTTTACACCAAAAGATATCGTGTAATTAGAATTGCGAGAGTGCAAGGCACGTAGCAATTCGGTATCAGAGGGGAAGACGGGAGGAATAAGGTTATGTATCGTGTACTTTTGGCAGATGACGAACAGATCGAGCGTATGGCTCTTGCCAGACGTCTTATGCGCCGCTTTGGGGATAGCCTTAAGATCAGTGAAGCTACCAATGGAAAAGAGGCGGTGGAATTATATCAGAAGGAACACAGCCAGATCATTATTATGGACATTTCCATGCCGGAATTAAATGGTGTGGAAGCCGCAGAACAGATCCGCAGTATGGATGAGGACTGTGTTATTGTATTTTTAACAGCCTATGATGAATTTTCCTATGCAAAACGAGCCATAGTAATACGAGCCCTTGATTATCTGTTAAAGCCCTGCGATGAGGAAGAACTGACGGCAGTTATGGAAGAAGCCATGCGGCTGACAGATAAAGCGGTTAAAATGCAGGAAAATGCCTCTGGCAGCGGGGCAGAAAAGACGGAAGCAGAGAAAGAGGCGGAAAAGAGGAGGGAACAGTGGCCTTGGAACCCGGATGCAGAGCCGCCAAAGGACCCGGAAGCAGAGCGGATGAACCAGGTAGCGGAGAAGATACGCACTTATATCCGGGAAAATTATATGAATGAAATCTCCATGCAGGATGCGGCAAGGCAGTTTAATTACTCAGATGCATATTTCTGCAAGCTGTTTAAGCAGTGTTTTGATCAAAATTTTACTACGTATCTTACCAATTTCCGCATCAATGAGGCGAAACGGCTGTTAAAGGACAGAAGTATCAGCGTGAAAGATGCAGGTATGAAGGTGGGATATTATGACTCAAACTATTTTGCCAAAGTCTTTAAACGGGTGACAGGCATGATCCCGTCTGAATACAGGGAAGCGAATTAAATTGTCATTGTACGTATTTTTGGACAAGATTTTACGCCTCAATGACAAGTATTTACGGTACAAAGGAAGACCCTCAGGTTATATAAT
>JBNMGK010000498.1:0-1485 GCA_050872205.1 Enterocloster sp. | reverse complement strand
TTTCCTGCTGCCTTTAATTCTCCTAACATTTCCGGGATGCCTGGAAATACTTTATTCTGGCTCCAGCCTGTTACGGAAAAATATTCACGGTAAACCTGGATCGCCTCTTTTGCCTGGTCCTGCGGAAAATCATAATATTTCTGGAAGCTGTCTTTTAATGGCGGACCAATGAAAGGACATAAACTGTCCAGGTCATCCACCTGGATGCCATAATGCTTTAATGCATACTGCACTGCTTTTGTGATCCCTTCTTTTGGATCTGTCAGTGTTCCATCCAGGTCAAACAGCAGATATTCTTTGTTTTTCATGTTGTAAGTAATTCCCTTCTTTAAATATTAAGCTTCTGGACCAGTTCCTGATCCCTTTGTACCATTTCAGATCATTTCTGATCTTCAAAAAGCACTCCGTCTTTAAAAGCCTTCATCATTTCATGTCCTACGCTGATATAAGGAGGATATTCCACGATCTCATCCCGGCTAAACCAGCCTGCTTCTGCCAGTTCGTCTTCCTCTAAGCGTATGGTATCATCTCCATCCAGATCTGCTGTAAAACCGATCATCACAGAATCTGAAAAAGACCAGGGCTGACTCTTGTAATAGCGGATATTTTTCACCTTCAGCCCAACCTCTTCCATTACCTCCCGGCGGACACATTCCTCAAAGGTCTCTCCCACTTCCACATAGCCAGCGATCAGGGCATAACGGCGGTAGGTACCTCTTGCATACCTGGACATAAGAAGCTTGTCTTTATTGCGGATAGCAACGATCACAGCCGGGCAGATCTTTGGATATTCTGTATGTCCGCAGGAAGAACACACCATGGACCGTTCTGTTGTTCCAGGCTCCATTTTCCCGCCGCAGCAGCCGCAGAAGCGCCTGCTTTCTCTCCAACGGTAGATCTGGCTTCCTGTAATGCCTGCAAAGGCCTGATAGCCTGGTTCCATTTCACGAAAGATCTGCATTCCGTTTAAAACGAAGCCGCCAAACTCCGGTACCTTCATATCATCTACCAGATAATAGCCCCGCTCTCCAATGGAAAACAGGTAATACGCCTTTTTTCGGAAATCTTCTTCTGAAAGAAGATCCTGAAATGTGGGAATCAGGTATCCTTCCTTTTCTTTTAAAAGCATAACCTTATTGTATTCATAATGCAAAAGATAGTCTGTAAGCTCCGGCCTTCTGTCTTTGTAAGCCGGGTCATATTTATAAGGTATTTCCTGTATCATTTTAACTTATGACTCCTTTAATACTCATTTTTCCTAAACCATTTTCTTCCGTCTACACGGCGCAGGCTGCTGAAGAAGAAATAGTAAATAACAAAGGCAATGGACGTAATGGTCCATGACATAGGATAACAGAATGCTGCTGCCAGAATGGACCGGTACTGCGGCAGGAAAAAGATGATCCAGATCACACGCAGACAGCAAACTCCTACTCCAGTCATAACTAACGGCATCCAGGCATCTCCCACACCACGCAGTGTACC
>JBNMGK010000149.1:0-6174 GCA_050872205.1 Enterocloster sp. | reverse complement strand
CTTAAATTATGATGATCCCCTGTTAAGAGAATTTGGGGAAGGCAGGCTGGAAGAGACGGCTGCAGATCCTGATAAAAAACTGGAAAAAACTGGAAATGATCCAGATACAGAAGACATGGCGGCTGCCAGGGAAGCTGCAGAAAATGAAAATACAGCTGCGCAGGCAGAAGCAGCAGAGAATACAGAAGACAGTCTTCCTGGACTTCGGGCCAAGGTTTACTGGTTCTCCAGCAGAGAGCGCTTAAAAGAAGGATTTTTCTTAGATGGGGACAATATCGTCTATGCAGATGGAAGCAAAGAACAGATCCTTGTAAATGTAAAGGACCTGCAGCTGTTAGGACGCCATAATTATGAAAATGTAATGGCAGCTGCTTACATTGGTC
The DNA here is from genome assembly GCA_050872205.1 of Enterocloster sp. GTDB lineage: Bacteria > Bacillota > Clostridia > Lachnospirales > Lachnospiraceae > Enterocloster. The sequence continues at coordinate 5,791 of JBNMGK010000149.1, read as the reverse complement.
TGTTAATGGGTGTTCCTTTTGAGAAAATACAGGAGACAGTACTTCAGTTTAAGCCAGTGGAACACAGGATTGAGTTTGTAAGGGAACGCACAGGCGTCCGTTATTATAATGACTCTAAGGGAACGAACCCGGATGCAGCCATCCAGGCTCTTCGGGCTATGCCGGGACCGGTTCTTCTCATTGCAGGCGGTTATGATAAAAGCAGTACCTATGATGAATGGGCGGAGGAATTTGCCGGCCGGGTAAAATATCTGGTCCTCATCGGAAAGACCAGGGATAAGATCGCAGCCTGCGCGAAAAAATATGGTTTCACAGAGATCATGTATGCAGAGGATCTAAAAGAGGCAGTCCAGGTATGCGCTGTTTATGCAGATGCAGGTGACTATGTGCTTTTAAGTCCGGCGTGTGCGAGCTGGGATATGTTTAAAAATTATGAAGAACGCGGACGCGTGTTTAAAGAATGCGTCATGGCGCTTTAGGAGGTAGAAGACAATGGCGGGAAAAAAACGGCGGAAGAAACATTCCGGGGGAAATCCTTCTGGTATGGCCGGAAATCACCCACAGGCGTCCCGCCACAATGGCAGACCTGCGCAGATCAAAGAGCAGCAGGCAGTTCCGGTAAGACGGGGCAGTGAACAGGTGCGCTATGTACAGCCGGGACGGGGAGCCGTTTATCCAGGAAATGGGGCGGCTTATGGAAGAAACGGAAGTTATTATCCGGGAAACGAAGCGGCCTACGGACAGCCGCAGGAAATGCCCAAAAAGAGAAAGATCCGTCATTTTTATGATTACAGCCTTCTTTTTATCATCATTTTCCTGACGGTGTTCGGACTGGTCATGATCTACAGCGCCAGCTCTTATACAGCACAGTTAAGCAGCCGGTATGGTGGAAACAGCGCGTATTTTATGCAGAGACAGGCAATGATCGCGGCGGTTGGTTTTGTGCTGATGTTAGTCATATCCAAGTTTGATTATCATTTGCTGGTGAAAGCAGCGACTTCTGGATATGCATTATCTTATGTACTAATGATCGCTGTTTCTTTGGTGGGAAGAGCGGTAAACGGAAAACGCAGATGGCTGGGAGTAGGACCTCTTAGCTTTCAGCCTACGGAGTTTGCAAAGATCGCTCTTATTATCATGCTTGCAGCTTATATAACGGCAAAAGGAGATCAGATAAACCACATAAAGACTGCCAGGTGGGTGATTGCGCTGACTTTGCCAATTGCAGGTCTTGTAGCAGCTAACAACTTAAGTTCCGGTATTATTCTGGTAGGTATCGGCTTTGTTATGCTTTTTGTAGCCTGCAGGATCAAATGGCCATTTTATGGGATTGCTCTCAGCGGCATCGGCCTTTTAGCAGGGGCAGGTCCCATTGGCAAGATACTGGTACAGATCAAGCTGCTGCAGCCCTATCAGTACCGCCGTATTGAGGCGTGGCTGAACCCGGAGCTGGACCCGGAAGGAAAAAGCTTCCAGGTGCTTCAGGGACTGTATGCCATTGGTTCCGGCGGTCTCTTTGGCCAGGGGCTGGGGCAGAGTATTCAGAAACTGGGCTTCCTTCCAGAGTCCCAGAACGATATGATCTTTGCTATTATCTGTGAAGAGTTAGGTCTTTTCGGAGCCGTGTCTATTATCCTGATCTTCCTGTTTATGATCTACCGGTTTATGTTTATTGCCAATAACGCACCGGATCTGTTTGGAGCACTTTTAGTAGTAGGCGTTATGGCCCACATTGCCATTCAGGTGGTTTTAAATATTGCGGTTGTTACCAATACGATCCCTAACACAGGTATCACACTTCCCTTTATCAGTTACGGAGGTACGTCGGTTTTGTTTACTATGATAGAAATGGGTATTGTCCTGAGTGTGTCCAACCGGATACGGATGGAAAATTAGTGGAAGATCCTTTTATACATACAAGCACGTAAGCAGCCAACAGGGCATATAATTAAAGTAGAATGTTAAATGTTCTCTCAGGCTCTGGGAGAACATATTTCTGCGGAGGTGCCTTCTTGGCTGCAATTCAGGTTTATGGGATGAATCCCTTAAAAGGTGAGATTTCTGTTCAGGGCTCCAAGAACGGTGCTCTTCCTGTTATGGCAGCAGCTTTGCTGCATAAGGGGATAACCGTGCTTTTAAATGTACCGGATATAGAGGATACCCGGTGTATGCTGGATATTTTAAGGGAGTTGGGCTGTGACTGCAAGAAAGAAGGGATCCGTCTTGTGATCGATGCTTCAAGAGCAGCAGGAACAGAGGTGCCGGAAAAATATGTAAAAGCCATGCGTTCCTCTATTATATTGCTGGGAGTTCTTCTTGGAAGGATGAAAGAAGGGCAGTGCAGTCTGCCAGGAGGATGCCTGATCGGTGCAAGACCGGTAGACCTGCATTTGCTGGTCCTTCGGGGACTGGGAGCAGAGATCACGGAAAAAGAGGGACAGTTTTATGCCAGTGCCGGTCTGGGGCTTTCCGGCAGTGAGCTGCATCTTCCGTATCCCAGTGTAGGTGCTACACAGCAGGCAGTTCTGGCAGCTGTGCTGGCAGATGGCGTGACTGTGATCCACGGGGCTGCGAAAGAACCGGAGATCGGGCAGCTGTGCCGCTTTTTAAATGGAATGGGCGCGGTGATCTGCGGTATAGGAACAGATCATCTGATGATACAGGGAGTAAAAAAACTCCATGACAGTGTGTGGAAGATCGAAGGAGACCGCATTGTGGCAGGAACCTACTGCAGCGGTGTCATGATGGCTGGCGGAGACATTGTTTTAAAAGAAGTAATGCCGGAGCATTTAAAAGTGCCGGTCCGATTATTTGGGCAGGCGGGGGCTGCCATCCGGTCTGAAAAAGAGCGGCTTTTTATTTCCATGAAAGGCAGACCAAAGCCATTAGCGGTCTCTACAGAACCCTATCCTGGTTTTCCAACTGATATGCAGTCCCTTTTTATGGCATTTTTATCCATAGCAGAAGGAGAAAGCTGTATTATAGAAAATGTGTTTGAGGACCGGTTTGGAACAGCTGCGGCTCTTGAAAAAATGGGAGCAGATATTACCTGTAAAGGTAAGAAGGCTGTGATCAGAGGTGTTTCATCCTTACGGGGCGCCAGGGTAAAAGCACTGGACCTGCGGGGCGGTGCTGCCTTAGTAACAGCGGCTTTAGGGGCAGAAGGAAGTACAGTTATAGAAGAGTGTTATCATATTAAAAGAGGCTACGAGGATATCTGCCGTGACCTGCAGGCGCTGGGAGGCAGAGTGAGCTGGATGGAGAGTGATACTGGATGATAAGAAGAGCAGAGAGAAAAAGCTATAAATGGGTAGGGATCGCCGCGGCGCTTTTGCTGCTTGGGGCGATCCTTGTATTTGGCCTGCGGATCAAAGAAGTGACTATATCCGGAAGCGACCGGTATACACCCCAGCAGATCGAAAATATCCTGTTTTCCGGCCGATGGGGAAACAGTACGGTTCTGGCCCTTATAAATGATAAGACAAAGCCCCACAAACAGATCCCATTTGTGGAAAATTATAAGCTGGTGTTCCACGGCCCTTTTAAGGTAGAAGTCATTGTCTACGATAAAAGTATTGTAGGCTATGTATCTTATATGAGCAGCTACATGTATTTTGACCGTGACGGCATTATTGTAGAAAGCTCTGCAGACTGTCTGCCGGGAGTTCCCTGGATCACCGGACTTGAATTTGGCCGCATTATTTTGTACAAGCCTCTTCCTGTGAAGGACCCAAAGATATTTGAAGAAATATTAAACCTGACCCAGCAGCTGTCTGTTTATAATATCCAGGTAGACCGTATCCGCTTTTCCTCTTCCGGCCAGCCATCCCTGACTATTGGTCAGATGGATGTGACACTGGGAGACGGAGGCGATATAGACGGAAAACTTTCTCTTTTAAATGATATTCTGCGGGATCATCCAGAACTGAAAGAGAAAAAGGGAACCCTGGAGCTGGATGGATATTCGGATACAGGAAATGACGGGGCGATACCTTTTAAATTAAAATAAAAACAGGGTTGATTTTTTGAGGAAAATAAAATATAGTATTAGTTAGGCTAGAAATCAGAAACACTTTATAATAGAAAAAACACAGTCCCATGTTCCTTGAACAGGGTTTTAAGAAGGAGGACAAGTATCTTGTTAGAGATTAAAATAAATGAGTCAGAGAATGCTGCAAGAATTATCGTAGTAGGTGTAGGCGGTGCCGGAAATAACGCAGTAAACCGCATGATCGATGAAAATATCGCAGGTGTTGAGTTTATCGGTATCAATACAGATAAGCAGGCACTGCAGTTCTGCAAGGCTCCTACCGCTATGCAGATCGGCGAGAAGCTGACCAAGGGATTAGGCGCAGGCGCACGTCCGGAAGTTGGCGAGAAGGCAGCAGAAGAGAGCTCTGAGGAGATCTCCCAGGCATTAAAGGGCGCTGATATGGTATTCGTTACCTGTGGTATGGGCGGCGGTACCGGTACCGGTGCAGCTCCTGTTGTTGCAAAGATCGCAAAGGATATGGGTATCCTGACTGTTGGCGTTGTAACAAAGCCTTTCCGTTTTGAAGCAAAAGCACGTATGCAGAATGCGTTAAATGGTATCGAATGTTTAAAGCAGGCTGTAGATACTCTGATCGTTATCCCAAATGACCGTCTTCTTGAGATCGTAGACCGTCGTACTACTATGCCGGATGCTCTTAAGAAAGCAGATGAAGTTCTTCAGCAGGCAGTTCAGGGTATTACTGACCTGATCAATGTTCCTGGCCTGATCAATCTTGACTTTGCTGATATCCAGACTGTTATGATCGACAAGGGTATTGCTCATATTGGTATTGGTAAGGCTAAAGGCGATGATAAGGCTGTTGAGGCAGTTAAGCAGGCTGTATCCAGTCCTCTTCTCGAAACTACTATTGAAGGCGCAAGCCATGTTATCATCAACATTTCCGGTGATATCAGCCTGATCGAAGCAAACGAAGCAGCAAGCTATGTTCAGGAACTGGCTGGTGATGACGCTAATATCATCTTTGGTGCTATGTATGATGAAAATGCCCAGGATGAAGCAAGCATTACTGTTATTGCCACCGGACTGGATGAGCACAATGCAACCTCTTCCGTATCCAAGGCTATGACAGGATTCTCTTCTAACTTTAAGGCACAGACTCCAGAGAAGGCAGCTTCCACAGAAGCAGCAGCAACTGAGGCAGCTCCAGCTTTCACAAAGCCAGCACAGCCGGCATTTAACCGTACCTTCAATGCAGGCGCACAGCCAACCTACACGGTTCCTAAGTTTATCGGTGCAGGAAGCTTTAACGCAGGTGCTGCAAACAGCCAGGAAGCAGCAAAGCAGCCAGCTCCGTCTACAGAGAGAACCGCTCCGGCTTTCCGTCCGGCAGCAAACAAGGAAATGCAGATCAATATCCCGGATTTCTTAAAGAATAAGAGATAATAGATCCCATAGACTGTCTGCATAGCAGAAAAAATAAATAAGCAGAATAGCAAGACCTTTTCTACAGGCAATAAGCCTGTGGAAGAGGTCTTTTTTTCATGTCTGAAAATAAAATCTCACAGGCGAAGATTGTCGAAAAAAACAGCAATTCCTCCAACACCCTTCGACAGCATTTGCGCTTGAGAATGATTATAATGTACCTCATAAAGAAACCAAGAGCACATGGGTACTCTCGGATTCATCAAAGGAGGTGGAGGAAAGCCTGGGAAGATGGTGTACAGAGTTTACATAGATGTGATATTTGCGGTGAACCTATTAATGGATCTGGCGGTGCTTGCAATGTTGAACCAGCTT
>JBNMGK010000075.1:0-9763 GCA_050872205.1 Enterocloster sp. | reverse complement strand
CTACAGCACTGTAAACATATTATAAAGCTTTAATAAACGGATATCTTCCCGGGAGACCCTTAAACTCTGCATCAGAGTCTCGTCTTCCGGGAGTTTTGTTTTTGAAAAAAGCATTTTAACGGCAATGGGCATCATAGGACGGCTGGAAAAACCATTAAACAGCCCCCATTTTGTATCTGTATCCAGATAAGAAGCAAGGATCTGCACACTGGCTTTTTCTACCGGACTGTCCTGGTTGGTCAGCTGAATATTGGTCAGGGCGTCAAAATGCTCAATGTAGCCCCAGTAAGTATTTTCACACAGCTTGTAATTTTCAAAGTCCCTGAAATTCATATACATCATAATCTTATAACCAGAGGTTTCTGTTTCTGAAAGCACGTCAAAGACGCAGCGGATCAGCTGCTTATTTCTTCCGTCATATACGTAAGAATAAAATTGGGAACAGCCTGCAAAAAAGGCGGGATTGCTGCCATTGCCCGGCAGATCTGCGTGGCGTGGCGGACAGTAAAGAAGCTGCTCTACATGTACCTGCAGGGCAGAGGCGATCTCATAAAGGGTTTCAATATCTACGGGTATTTCGCCGTTTTCATATTTGGAAACAGTAGATTTGCTTTTGCAGATAACAGCAGCAAGGGCTTCCAGTGTCATTTTCCGTTTCTTCCGGAAGGTGCGGATCTGTTTTCCAATTTCTGTACTGATCTGGGACATAGATTTAAAGAACTCCTTTTAAAAATACGGATGATTAGCTGTATTTATGATAGCAAAAAGTTTCGTATAAATCAACAAATCCACGATTTTCTCTTTTATCCGGGTTCACTTTTCAAAACCTCTTTTATAGAAAAATAAAATTCCACTTACAGGAAACAAGACTTATAAAATTCCACTGTGACGAAACTTTCATCACTTTGATTTTGGGTACTTATTTTAGTACAATCCAGTCATGAGATGCATCCAGAGATGTAAAAAAACGGCAGAACCTGCGCAGTCCTGCTAAATGAAACGGGGTAAAAATTATGTACAATTTTGATGAGATCATTGACAGACGGCATACAAATGCCATGAACACAGACGGTTTCCGCGATTACATTTTCCACGCAGATGAAACCATGAAATTCCCATACAAGGATGAAGAATTTATCCGTATGTGGGTAGCAGATATGGACTTTGCTACACCAGATGTTGTTATTGATGGAATGAGAGAGCGTTTGGACAAGCGCATTTTCGGTTACACCAGAGTATTTGAAAAGAGCTACTATGACGCATTTTCCGCATGGTGCCAGAGAAGATATGGCTGGACCTTTGACAGAAAAGAACTGGTAATGTCAAACGGTATCATTCCAGCGTTATATGAAATGGTAGAGTACATCTGCAAACCAGATGAAAAGGTATTATTCTTAACTCCTTCTTATGCATATTTCAAGTACGCGGCAGACTTCAGCAAGAGAGGTTATGTTTGCTCTGATCTTCATGACGAAGATGGGTATTACACCATTGATTTTGAAGATCTGGAAAAGAAGGCAGCAGATGAGAAGACTACATTATTCATTCTCTGCAATCCTCATAACCCAAGCGGCCGTATGTGGACAGAAGAGGAATTAAAGAAAATGGCAGCGATCATTGAAAAAAATAACATGTGGGTGATCTCCGATGAGATCCACTGTGATCTGATCCGCTGCAGCGAAAAGCATATTCCACTGGGAAAAGTAATGCCGGAGTATAAGCGCCTGGTTACCTGCATGGCACCGAGCAAGACCTTCAACCTGGCTGGAATGATGATCTCCAATGTGATCATCCGTGATGAAGGTTTAAGAGAGATCTGGTTAGGCCGTCACTACAATTTCGACAATCCATTAAGTATTGCAGCAGCACAGGCAGCTTATGAAAAGGGCGAGCCATGGCTGGAAGAGTTAAGAGCATATCTGGATGAAAACTTCCGCTTCACCGGAGAATATTTAAAAGAACATCTTCCAAAAGCAAAATATCGTGTGTCTCAGGCAACCTATCTTGCATGGGTAGACTTAAATGCCTACTTTGACCCAGATGAGCACCTGCCGCTGTTCTTCGCATACAAGGCCGGAGTCCTTCTGGAAGGCGGTAACATGTTCGTCCAGAATTCCGATGGCTTTATCCGCCTGAACCTGGCTTGCCCGAAGGCAGTATTGGAAGAAGGTTTAAGAAGGATCTGCGAGGCTGTTAATACAAAGCATACGGAGAAGTATTTAGGGGAGAAATAAATCCTGATCAGATCATGCAGAAGGCTGGCAGCTGATGATAGAGGATTTTCAGCTGCTTTAGAAAAAGGAGAAAATACTTATGGAAAAGAATACAGGCAAAAATTATGGCTGGAAGGCTCTGATACCAATTCTTGTTTTTCTGGGGCTATATTTAGGGTGTGGAACGTATTTTTCAATCAAAGGGGTTGACTCCCCATTTTGGATGATGCCACGGTATGTGGCGTTGATGATAGGAATACTGGCAGCATTCCTTTACTTTGAACCAAAAGCAAAATTTTCTGATAAGGTAGATATTTATTGTAAAGGTGCAGGTGCATCAGGAGTTATGTTAATGGGGATCATTGTTCTTCTGGCAGGTGGTTTTGCAAGTGCAACGGCAGTGATCGGAGGAAAAGATTCCGTTGTAAATCTTGGAATACATCTGATTCCAACACAGTTTCTGATCCCTGGAATATTCCTGATCTGTTGTATTATTTCCACCTGTATCGGAACTTCTATGGGAACACAGGTCACCATGATCCCGGTTGCCATTGCACTGGCTCAGGGAGCCGGATTAAATACAGGTATGGCCGGTGCTGCAGCAATTGCAGGAGCATATTTTGGTGATAATCTTTCTATGATCTCTGATACGACCATTATTGCAACAAAAGGCGTAGGCGCAGATATGAAAGACAAGTTCGTTATGAACTCTAAGATCGCGATCCCGGCAGCAGTACTGTCTATGGTTCTGTATGGAGTTATGAGCTTAAAAGGTGGGGCGGCAGCAGGTGCAGCAGAAGCCGGAGCTTATAATATTTTCACCATTGTTCCTTATTTTACAGTTATTATTCTTGCGATCGTTGGTTTGGATGTAGTCCTTGCGCTGGCTATAGGAACAGGACTTTCCTGTGTGATCGGAATGGCAGTTGGCAGTGTTGGATTTTTTGAATGGGCACAGGCAGTAGGAAGCGGCATGGAAGATATGTTCTGGCTGGCAGTATTTGCAATGATGGTATCAGGCATGATGGAGCTGGTAAAGCATTATGGCGGTATCCAGTGGCTGGTGGATACTGCAATGAAATATACAAAGAGCAGAAAAAGCTGTCAGTATGTGATCGGATTATTATCTATGGCTATTTCCGGAACTACATTAAATAATCCGGTGGCATGCCTGATCAGTGCACCTATCGCAAAGGAACTGGGAGAAGAATATAAAATTGCACCGAAGAGAATGGCATCACTGATCGATATATTTTCCTGTGCGATCTTAATGGTAGTACCTCATGACAGTGGCTGTCTTCTGGTACAGCAGTATAGTGGCTGCTCTTACATTGACATTATCAAGTATGCTTTTTATCCCGTTTTACTGGTTTTATTTACCTGCATTACGATCCAGTGCGGTCTTTTAATGACCAAAGAGGAAAAAGAAGCTGCTGCAAAGAATTGATCTTGGGGGATTTAGATGAATAAACAGGAATTTCTAAAAAATTACATAGCTGACCGTCACAACACAAACTGCAGTAAATGGGACGGTTTAAAGGAAAAATTTGGGGAAGACGGTCTGCTGCCTATGTGGGTGGCAGACATGGAATTTAAGACATGTGACGGGATCACAGATGCTTTAGTTGAACGTGCAAAACAGGGGATTTTCGGATATGGCGTAGTCCCTGATGAATATTATGAGCTGTTTTCAAAGTGGATGGAAAAACATCATGGTTTTGCAGTGAAAAAAGAATGGGTGCGTTTCTGCACCGGCTGCGTAACGGCTATCGCATGGATGATCCACGCCTATACACAACCTGGGGATGCCTGCCTGATCCTGACTCCTGTGTATTATCCATTCCACAACGTAGTGACTAACAATAACCGAAAGCTTGTAACCGCGGATCTGAAGTATGAAAATGGTCATTTTTTCATGGATTATGATGCCATTGAAAAAGCCATTACAGAGCAGAATGTAAAAATGTTTCTGATGTGCTCCCCGCACAATCCGGCGGGAAGAGTGTGGACAGAGGAAGAGCTGGATCATGTACTGACTATCTGCAAAAAGCACCATGTGCTGGTGGTAGCTGATGAGATCCACCAGGATATTGTATTTGGAGAAAACCATTTTGTACCGGCTGCAGCAGTTGCAGGGGGAAAATACCAGGATATCCTGCTGGTATTAAATTCATCCTCTAAAACATTTAACCTGGCAACTCTGATCCATTCTCATATTGTGATCATAAATGATAAGCTCCGCGAGATTTATGATAAATTTGCCAGCGGCTTAAACCGTACAGAAGTAAGTGTTATGGGAATGACTGCTACTATGGCCGGATATAAAACAGGCGATGAATGGTTATCCAATGTGCTGGAAGTGATCGGCGACAACTATAAATATCTGAAAGAAACACTGGAAACAGAGCTTCCGGGAGTAGTGGTATGCTCTATGGAAGGAACGTATCTTCCTATGATCGACTTAAGAGCCTGGGTAAAACCAGAAGAAACTCACGATTTTATTCAGGGAAAATGCCGCCTGGCAGTGGATTACGGTGAATGGTTTGGAGCAGGCTATGAAGGCTTTATCCGTATGAATCTGGCAACAGATCCTGCTTTTGTAAAGCAGGCAGCTGAGACCATCATCAGAGAAGCTAAGAAATTAAAAGAAAAGTAAAAAAAGTAAAAACAAAAAGATTACTGCAACAGCATCTGCAAAAGGAGTAAAAATTATGGAAAAGAAAAATCTGGACTGGGAAAATATAGGATTTGCATATCATCAGACGGATATGCGCTATGTGGCAAATTACAAAAATGGCACCTGGGATGAAGGAGGACTGACTGCAGATGCCAATGTGGTGATCAATGAGTGTGCAGGTATCCTTCAGTATTGTCAGGAAGTATTTGAAGGTCTGAAAGTATATGAAACCAAGGACGGAAGCATTGTTGCTTTCAGACCGGATCAGAATGCAGAGCGTATGATGAATTCTGCTAAAGGCATGGAAATGCCCCCATTTCCAAAAGAACGTTTCCTGGATGCCTTAGATCAGGTAGTAAAGGCAAACGCAGCCTGGGTGCCGCCTTATGGAAGCGGCGCTTCCCTTTACATCAGGCCGTATATGTTTGCTTCTACCCCAGTGATTGGAGTAAAACCGGCAGAAGGATACCAGTTCCGCATTCTGTGTACACCTGTAGGCCCATACTTTAAGGGCGGTGTCCGTTCTCTTCACATCTGTGTCAGTGACTATGACCGGGCAGCACCTCATGGAACCGGTCATATCAAGGCTGGCTTAAACTACGCCATGAGCCTTCACGCCTATGTAGAGGCACATAAAAACGGCTATGATGAAAATATGTTCCTTGATCCGGCCACCAGAACCTTTGTAGAAGAAACCGGCGGAGCCAATTTCTTCTTTGTAACGAAAGAAGGGGAACTGGTAATTCCAAAATCCGACTCCATTTTACCGTCTATCACCCGCCGTTCTGTGATCACCGTAGCAGGTATGCTGGGAATCAAAGTAACAGAGCGCCCTGTAAAATTGGAAGAAATTGGAAATTTTGTAGAAAGCGGGCTGTGTGGAACTGCAGCGGTCATCTCTCCAGCAGGCAAGATTACAGATCATGGAAAAGAGGTCATCTTCAGAGACAGCGAGCACACCATGGGACCAGTGACAAAACGGTTATATGATACACTGACCGGTATGCAGCACTGCGAGATCGAGGCACCGGAAGGCTGGATCCATAAGATCATGTAAAATCCATATAAATCGATATAAACGGACCGTAATCTGATAGAAAATAATTCTGCTCCATGTTACAATTATTGTATGCAGATCAGGCTTTCAAGTACAGGAATATTTTGAGAGTACATAAAAATGAAAAGGAGAAATCAGAACATGATCCGTTTACACAACGATTACAACCGGGGCGCATGCGGTAAGATCTTAGAGAAACTGACACAGATCAATGGGGAAAGCTATGATGGATATGGGGAAGATACATGGTGTGAGAAGGCGGCAGAACTGATCCGGGAAAAATGTAAGGCACCGGAAGCAGCAATTCACTTTTTACCAGGAGCTACCCAGGCTAATTTTATTGTCCATGCGGCAGCATTAAGTCCCATTCAGAGCGTGATCTGTCCGGACAGCGGCCATGTGTATGCCCATGAAGCCGGTTCCATTGAAAATACAGGCCACAAACTGGTGCCACTTTCTTCCACAGATGGAAAGATCAGCGCAGAGCAGATCCGGGAAGTGGCAGCTTCTTATTATAATAATGGAGAGCCAAATTATATCTGTGAACCAAAGATGGTATATATTTCATTTCCTACAGAATGGGGTACTATTTATTCAGAGCAGGAATTAAAAGAAATCCGCAAAGTCTGCGATGAGTATGAAATGTACCTGTTTGTAGACGGAGCCAGACTGGGATATGGCCTTGGTTCTGTAAAAAATGACCTGACACTGGAAAAGCTGGCAGAGCTGACCGATGTATTTTATATTGGAGGAACCAAATGCGGCGCTTTATTTGGTGAGGCACTGGTGATCACAAATAAAAAGCTGGCAAGAAAGTTCCGTACTTACATGAAGCAAAACGGTGCCGTTCTGGCAAAAGGCTGGCTTCTTGGCATGCAGTTTTGTGCTCTGTTAGAAGATGATACTTATGAAAAAATGACAGCCCAGGCAGATGCCTATGCTTTAGAGATCAAAGCTGCTTTTAAAGAAAAAGGGATCCAGGAATATGTGGAAAGCTATACCAACCAGCTGTTTGTAGTTCTTACAAAAGAACAGGCAGAGGTATTGGGAAAAGAATATACTTTTGAACATCAGGCAGATCTGGCTGAAGGCAAAAAAGTAGTGCGCTTCTGTACCAGCTGGGCCACAACAGAGGCTGAAAAAGATCAGCTGATCAGAGATATCAAAGCCCTGTAATTAGATATAGAAAAGAAAAATATAAGATGGGAATTCTGCAAAAAGATGATTTTGCAGGGTTCCCATTTTTGCTGCCATGCATCTGGAAGAAGCTGCCAGTGGCAGGTTCTGTAAGTGCTGTGATTGTATTTTCTCATGTAAAATGTGTCTATCTGCTCAGAAATAGTATGAAATGGAGTCATTTTATGCTATACTAAACCCTAAAGTGGGAAACTGTGGTCATACAACGTATGAACAGTAACAAACTATGCGATAGAGATGGAGAAACATATGTCAATGAATGAACAGGGAAAGGAAAGTGCTATCAGCGTCCAGGATGTGACAAAGGTCTACAGGCTGTATGATAAGCCTATTGACCGGCTGAAGGAATCCATGAGTATTTCCCATAAAAATTATCATCGTGATTTCTATGCCCTTAAGGGGCTGTCTTTCCAGGTGAAAAAAGGAGAGACCGTAGGTATTATCGGAACAAACGGTTCTGGTAAGTCAACCATTTTAAAGATCATTACCGGTGTGCTTACACCTACTTCCGGTGAGGTAAATGTAGACGGAAAGATCTCCGCCCTTCTGGAATTGGGAGCCGGTTTTAATATGGATTATACGGGAATTGAAAATGTATACATGAACGGCACCATGATGGGATATACGAAAAAAGAGATGGATGCAAAGCTGCAGGATATCCTGGATTTTGCAGAGATCGGTGATTTCGTGTATCAGCCGGTGAAGACCTATTCCAGCGGTATGTTCGTGCGTCTGGCCTTTGCGCTGGCTATTAACGTAGATCCGGAGATTCTGATCGTAGATGAGGCGCTGTCTGTAGGTGATGTATTCTTCCAGTCCAAATGTTACCGGAGAATGGAAGAGATCCGTAAAAAAGGCACTACCATCCTGATGGTTACCCATGATATGGGAAGTATTATCAAGTATTGTGATAAAGTTGTGCTGCTGCACAAGGGCGAGTTTATTGCAGAAGGTCCGGCTGGAAAAGTAGTAGATATGTATAAAAAGATACTGGCTGGAAAGTTAGATGATCTGCGGGCAGAGCTGGCAGCGGAAAAAGCAGCAGAAAATGGAAATGCAGCTGATTCTTTAGAGAAAAAAGACGGCACAGAAGCTGGCAACAGAGATACAGACAGCACAGAAATGTCCGATTTTTCCGGCGGCATGAACTTATCCCATACAGGTCTTATGCGTGACCAGCTGGCTATTAACACAGACCGCACCGAATATGGCGATGGACGGGCAGAAATCTACGATCTGGGCCTTTTAGATGCCAGAGGCAATGTGACCAACCTGCTGTTAAAGGGTGAAACATTTACCATAAAAGAGTGTATCCGCTTCCATGCAGATATCCAGGCACCTATTTTTACCTATACCATTAAAGATAAAAAGGGAACAGAGCTGACTGGAACCAATACCATGTTTGAAGGGGCAGATATTAAGCCGGTAAAAAACGGAGACGAATATACCGTAGAATTTACCCAGAAGATGAACCTTCAGGGCGGCGAGTATCTGTTAAGCATGAGCTGTACCGGTTTTGAACAGGGAGAACATGTGGTGTACCACAGACTTTATGACGTAACCAATATTACCGTTATTTCCAATAAAAATACCGTTGGCGTTTACGATATGGAATCGCAGGTAAAGGCGGAAAAGAGGAACGCAGATGAATGACATAAGTTATGAAATTCTGGACTTATTTAAGAAATACGGCGCAGATAAAGAGGGCATTTTAAAGATCTTAGAGGCGGACAGCCGCCCGGAGGTCCTTTATGCCCTTTCCGACATCAGGCGCAATCTTATGGACTGGATGAATTTTTCAGGACAGGAAAATGTGCTGCAGCTGGGCTCTGACTATGGTGTGATCACAGGTTTACTTGCAGAGCGCTGCGCCAGTGTTGCAGTTGTAGATGAGAGAGACGAAAATCTGGTAGTAAACCAGAAAATGAATGAAGCATACGCCAATATTTCCTATATTAAAGCAGTGGATTTCCAGAAAATGGAAAATGCATCAAAAGAAGGAAAATACGATCTGGTAGTTTTACGGTCAGATCGTCGGTCAATGGATATCAAAACTATTTTCAACCAGGCGGCATCTTATCTTTCAGAGAAAGGCAGACTGATCTTTGCCTGTGAAAATGCCCTTGGTTTAAGCTTTCTTTCCGGTGCTGTCCATGATGAGGATGAGACAGCATTTACAAAGGGAGAACTGGAAGAAGCTTTTAAAGAAGCAGGACTTTCCCAGGTGGAATTTTATTACCCGATGCCGGAATATAAGCGGGCCACATCCGTTTATTCTGACCGGTATCTTCCAGGAAAGGGAGATATCCCCCATGTGACCGCTGTATACGACAGACAGCGCTGGGCCTGCATCCATGAAGATGAGATCTCCGACAAGCTGGTACAGGAAAAAGCATTTGACCTGTTTGCCAATGCATATCTGGCAGTGGCTTCCAAAGGCACAGAAAGCTTTTCAGCTGTTTTTGCAAAATACAACCGCACCAGAAAAGAAGATTTCCAGATCCGTACTGCAATTCTGGAAGAAAATGGAAAACGGTATGTAGAAAAAACAGCCCTTACAGCGCAGGCACAGGCCCATATCCAGTCCATGAGTGAAAAATACGAAAAGCTGTCTAAAGT
>JBNMGK010000182.1:0-5529 GCA_050872205.1 Enterocloster sp. | reverse complement strand
GAAGGCGCAAAAAAGCATCTCCCAGTTCATTTACAGACAGCTCCCTGCCCAAAAGGTCCGTGCTGAGTACAGAATTCTGGCAGAAGCAGCAGCGTAAAGTGCAGCCGGAGAAAAAGACAGCACCACTTCCGCCAGGTTCTTCTTCCGGTCCGCTAAGTACCGGTTCCTCCCATTTGTGAAGGGCGGCTCTGGCAGCTAAAATATGGCTGGAGCAGCCGCAGTAGCCGGTGGTTTCGTTTCGGTTTACATGGCACATTCTGGGACAGAGTGTACAGTTTGTATAGTCAGGTAAGTTCATATAGAAACTCCTTTTATTATCGTGCTCTTTGAGAACGTTTGTCTGCTTAGGTTTCTGATTTGATCAGCCGGTGCTGCTCTCTGTATTCTTTGGGTGAGATCCCGTATTCCTTTTTAAAAGCGCGGAAAAAGCTGGTGTAATCTTTAAAACCGTATTGCTGGAAAATACGGCTGATAGGTTCGCCGGACAGGATCGCCTGGCGGCTGGCATGGAGTCGCTTTTTTAATATATACTGATGCAGGGAAATTCCCATATTATCCTTGAAAATGTGGGCAATATGATATTTGCTTACATAAAAATTGGCTGCGATCTGTTCCAGGCTTAGATCATCTTCCAGGTTCTGGTGGATATAGTCGCATATTTTCAGGTAAAGGGCATTTTCAAATACCTGGGAATGTTCGTGGAGACTGCTGTAAAGGAGCCGGTTAATGTATACAAGGAAAGAAACTGCCATTAATTCGCTTGCCTGGGCGTGGAAAATACGCTCAGAACCATTTTCCTCTAAAAGGTCCAGCAGTTTTCCCTGGATATCCTGGGCTGTAATGCGGTCTGTGGAAAAATGGTAGACCTGGTGGGATGCGGCAGTATCAAAACAGTAGGTCAGTTCAGCATCCTGTTTGTGAAGCTTTTCATAATAAGAGCGGTTCAGCCAGAATACAAAGCGGCGGTATGGCTGGTCAAAGGAGAGAAATTCCGGAAAATGGGGAATTCCCGGCGGAATCAGCAGACAGTCACCGTAGGAAAGTTTGTATACTGCATCCCCAATGTGGTATTTCACATTTCCTTCCAGAAAGAAATAAAATTCGCAGTAATCATGGTGGTGAGAGGCAACAGAGCGCAGTTCACTGTCATTATAATAGAAGAGCTCAAAATCTACCGGGCGCATATATTGCCGTTTATTAAAATCCATGGAAATCTGTTTCATATAGGACCTCCCATGTAAGGATAGATACTGGTTATACTTCAGTATAGCATAAACCACAACTTTTGCAATATGCACAACAATTATGACTATGGACGAAAGCAGAAGTTCTGGTATAATTCATAGTGTAAGAAATGTGTGTGAAATGTCAGGGTATTATCTTTGCAATCGATTTAGATAACAGTTTTTGAACGGTAACACTGTAACTGAGAAATTTAAAAAGCTTAAATTATATAATGAATATTTAAAGGAGGAAGTTTCAATGAAATTATCATTCAGATGGTACGGAGAAGATGACAAGGTGACTCTGGAGAATATCCGCCAGATCCCGGGTATGCAGTCTATCGTAACTGCAGTTTACGATGTTCCTGTTGGCGAGGTATGGAGCCGCGAGAGCATTGCAAAGTTAAAGAAGCAGGTTGAGGACGCTGGACTTGGCTTTGACGTAATTGAAAGTATCCCGGTTCATGAGGATATCAAGTTAGGCAAGCCAACCAGAGATAGATACATTGAAAATTACTGTGAGAATATCCGCCGCGTTGCTGAAGCTGGTGTTAAATGCATCTGCTACAACTTCATGCCTGTATTTGACTGGACAAGAACCCAGTTAGACCATGTACTGGCTGACGGATCAACTTCCCTGGTTTACTATCAGGAGCAGGTAGACGCTGTAAATCCTTTAAACAGTGACAGCGATTTAACTCTTCCAGGCTGGGATTCCAGCTACACAAGAGAAGGCTTAAAGGCAGTAGTTGCTGAGTACAACAACTTAAGCGAAGAAGATTTATGGAACAACTTACAGTACTTCCTGGAGAGAGTGATCCCGGTAGCTGCTGAGTGTGATGTAAACATGGCAATCCATGAGGATGATCCATGCTGGAGTATTTTCGGACTTCCAAGAATCATTACCTGCGAAGAGAACCTGGACCGTTTCTTAAAGCTGGTTGATGACAAGCACAACGGTATTACACTGTGCACCGGTTCTTTAGGATGCTCCGGAAAGAACGATGTAGTAAAGATGGCAGCTAAGTATGCAGCAATGGGACGTATCCATTTTGCACACTTAAGAAACGTAGCTGTTCTGGATAATGGCTTTGAGGAGAGAGCACACCTTTCCAGCTGCGGTTCCCTTGATATGTTTGGAATCGTTAAGGCACTGGTAGATAACGGCTTTGACGGCTATGTAAGACCTGACCACGGACGTATGATCTGGGGCGAAACAGGACGCGCAGGATATGGTCTGTATGACAGAGCACTGGGCGCAACTTATCTGAACGGTTTATTTGAGGCTGTTGAGAAGATGAGCAAGTAATGAGCGGACAGTCTGCGAAAGCAGACAGTAAAGTGCGTGAGCACGGGTCCGTGAGTCTGAGTCTCCTTTACGGGGGCAGAAATAAAAATACCGCAGTTTCCGGCAAAGCGCTGGAGGCTGCGGTATTTTGCATACTGTAAAAGCACCAGACCTCCGCCTTTAAGGCGGAGCTGGTACTTCATATCAAAAATCCCCGCTCATCCGGGCGGGGAAATATTCACAGGTCTGTTATTTTCTATACAGGTATTTCGGAACTCCGTCTTCAAATACATGCTCTGGCACGCCTTTGATCAGTGGCAGTGCGTATTTTGCAAATTCTGGGGAAATGTCGTTGTTGTTGCCGATGATCCATTCTTTGGGGAATGGTTTTTCTTTATTGCATACATCGCACACATCTACCAAACCGTATTCCAGGTGGTATTCATCACCGTCCACACGGTTGAAGGTGATCATCTTTCCGGTAACGCCTTCTAAGGCACATTTAACAGCAGTGCGTCCTGCCATAGCAGCTTCATCGATATCTGTGAGAGAAGAAAGCAGGCTGCTGCAGCGCTGGTTTACATTTAACTCTACAGAGCGCACCCTTACTCCAAAGCGGTTGCGTACGTAGCTTTCCAGAAGCTTTCCGCAGCCGGTGAGCATTTTATGACCGAAGGTGTCTAACTGGGCTTCGGTGGAGTATTCGCAGATGAATTTTCCGGAAGCATCACGGATGCCTTCTGATACGCATACTACAACAGCGGTACTCTTGCTTAAAGCATTTTCCAGGTCAGCGAAGAAGCTTTCCATTTCAAATGGAGCTTCCGGCATATAAATAAGAAGAGGATTATCTCCTGTAAACTTGCGGGCAAGGGAGCTGGCTGCAGTGACCCAGCCTGCATGGCGGCCCATAAGCTCTACAATGGTAACAGCTGGCTGCTGGTAAACAGGAGCATCCAGTACGATCTCACGGACTGTGGAAGCAACATAGCGTGCTGCGCTGCCGTATCCTGGTGTGTGGTCAGTAACAGGAAGATCATTGTCAATGGTCTTTGGAACACCGATAAAGGAAATATCTTTCTGGTTATGAGCTGCCCAGCGGGAAAGCTTGTCAGCGGTATCCATGGAATCATTTCCGCCAATGTAGAAAACGGCACCGATATTTAACTGTTCAAATTTTTCAAAAAGAAGAGTGTATACAGAAGCATCCAGGTTTTCCGGAAGCTTATAACGGCAGGAACCAAGGTAGGCAGCCGGTGTAAGACGTAAAAGCTCTAAATCTTCGTCTGATAATTCCTCAGAAAGGTTCATTACATGTCCGGAAAGGAAACCTTCGATGCCGTTGATCATGCCGTAAACATGTCCGATCTTGTCAGAATGCGCGGCGGCTTCTTTAATAATGCCGTAAAGGCTGGCGTTGATCACTGCGGTAGGTCCTCCGGACTGGCCTACAAGAATATTTTTATTCAAAGAAAAATCCTCCTCTCATTTGTAAAGAGATAATCAATCATTTGTTGTATTTCAACTCTTTCCAGTATAACGAAAAGAAGGTTTAAATGCAACGTGATTTGTGAAAGTGCATAGAAAACATTGCGTTTTTTTGTACACTATTCCCATTGTTTTCCGGATATATATTTGCTAATCTTGTATACAGATACGCAAACTTGTATACAACCTTGCAAAATAAATGCAAAATGGACGCAAGTAAAAGCAAAAGTTAAAGCAAAAACGAAAACAGGAGGAATTGGGAAATGGCAGACTATTTAAACAACTTTTCACTGGAAGGCAAAGTAGCACTGATCACCGGCGCGTCTTACGGAATTGGTTTTGCGATCGCAAAGGCAATGGCAGGCGCAGGCGCAACCATTGTATTTAATGATATTAAGCAGGAGCTGGTAGATAAGGGACTGGCTGCATACGAGGCAGAAGGCATCAAGGCTCATGGTTATGTATGCGATGTTACCAATGAAGAAGCAGTAAATGCTTTAGTAGCACAGATCGAAAAAGAAGTAGGCGTGATCGACATCCTGGTAAATAACGCAGGTATCATCAAGCGTATCCCAATGTGCGAGATGAGCGCAGCTGAGTTCAGACAGGTTATTGACGTAGACTTAAACGCTCCATTTATCGTATCCAAGGCTGTTATCCCAAGCATGATCAAGAAAGGCCACGGAAAGATCATCAACATCTGCTCTATGATGAGTGAGCTGGGCCGTGAAACTGTATCTGCTTATGCAGCTGCAAAGGGCGGCTTAAAGATGCTGACCAAGAACATTGCTTCTGAGTATGGCGAATACAACATCCAGTGTAATGGTATTGGACCTGGTTACATTGCAACTCCTCAGACTGCACCTCTTCGTGAGATCCAGCCAGACGGCTCCAGACATCCATTTGACCAGTTTATCGTAAGCAAGACTCCGGCAGGACGTTGGGGCAATGCAGATGATCTGGGCGGTCCTGCAGTATTCCTGGCATCTGATGCTTCCAACTTTGTAAATGGTCTGGTACTGTACGTAGACGGTGGTATCCTGGCTTACATTGGCAAGCAGCCTAAATAAACAGGATGCACTCTAAGAAAGACAGGATATTGGCTGAATGAGTGAGACGACTTTCAAAAACCGCGGTGAGCAGGTATTTGAGACATTAAAACGGGATATTTTAGATCTGAAGCTGGAGCCGGGGCGCATGGTCAGTGAAAATGAGATTTGCGAGCGCTTCGGAGTCTCTAGGACTCCGGTGCGGGATGCCCTGCGTCTGCTCCAGGAGCAGGGATTTGTGGAAACGATTCCCTATCGGGGAACCTATGTGACCCTGTTAAGCCTGGATGACATCAAACAGATGATCTATATGCGTGTGGCAGTAGAGACCATGGTGCTGCGGGATTTTCTGAATGTACAGAATCCTATGGTCATGGAGGAAATACGCCATGCCATTGCCATGCAGAAAGCGCTGATCCAGACACCAGGCTTTGAGCCGGAGCGTTTTTACCATATGGATGCAGAGCTTCATTCCATCTGG